>JASKLG010000032.1 GCA_030153805.1 Bacillota bacterium
CCCATCGCCGATTTGGCCCATGCCAGGGGTCTCCCGCTTCTTATCGATGAGGCCCACGGACCCCATTTTTACTTTCACGAGGCCCTGCCTCCAGGTGCCCTTACCCAGGGGGCAGATGCTGCCGCCCAAGGGGCGCATAAGATCCTCTGCAGCCTCACGCAAAGTTCCTGGTTGCATGTTAAAGGGGAACGCCTGGACCGCGGGCGGCTGGAGGCGGTGCTGGCCGTGATCCTGAGCACCAGCGCTTCATACCTGCTCCTGGCGGCGCTGGATCTGGCCCGCCTGCAGATGGTGGAAGAAGGGCGCGCGCTTCTTACGCGTACCATCGAACTGGCCGAGCGCCTGCGGCGCGGGGTGCGCCGGCTGCCGGGGCTCAGTACTTTCGGCGAGGAGTACGTCGGCCGTCCGGGGGTAGACGGCCTCGATCCAACCAAAGTGACGGTCAGCGTGAAAGGGCTGGGGCTTACCGGCCAGCAAGTGGAGCTTTATCTGCGCTACCGGCACCGCATCCAGGTTGAGCTTTCCGATCTTTACAACGTGCTGTTCATCGTCGGCCCGGGGAACACCGAAGAGGACGTGGATCACCTGCTCCGGGCGCTGGGCGAGCTGGTGCGCGAACAAGAAGGGAAAAAACCGCGGGCAGAACTCCCACCCGCCCTCCCACCCCAGCCGCGCCAGGTGCTGACGCCCCGCGAAGCCTTCTTCGCGCCGGCGGAAAGTGTTCCGCTCGCTCAGGCCAGCGGGCGCATAAGCACCGAGACGGTAACCTGCTACCCGCCCGGTATTCCCATTCTCTGCCCCGGCGAGGAGGTTACGCCGGAAATTATTGAGCATATTGAGCTAATGAAAAGAAATGGTTATCGCATCCAGGGACCCCGGGATGGAGGTTTGACCAGGTTACGGGTGGTTAAAGAGTAAACCCAGGCCAGGCCTGGGATTCTTTTTTCGGATACTTTCCCGGGAACCAGCAACAATAAAAACGAGGAAAGTCTTATCTTTGAGAGGAGGTGACGGGGTGAGAAAGAGAAAAGGCTACCTCGTTTCTCTGTTGGTTTTTTTGGTCGTGGCGCTTATGGCCGGTTGCCGCGCGCCGGCCCGTAAACCTTTGCCCTCGCCGGCTCCGAATACGCCTACTCCTTCGGAGAATGCGCCTTCTCCGGCACCTGCTCCAAGAACGACTCCTGCTCCTGCGCCTGCTCGCCAGCCCATGCCTACGCAGCCGGCTGATGTTGCCAGATTACAGGATAAGCTGGCCGCCGAGGCGGAAAAAGTTCCGGGCGTGCGGCGGGCTTGGGTGGCCCTTACCGGTACCACGGCTCTCGTGGGGGTTGAACTGAAAAGCGATGTACCTCGTGGCCAAGGGGACGCAGCGGGTTTGAAGCATGATATTGCCACCCGGCTGCGTCAGGTGGAACCCAGGCTCACGGGCGTGGCGGTGGCTACAGATGCGGCATCGGTTGCCCGTATACGCAAAATTGCTGAAGGAATGCGCGCCGGCAAACCAGTTTCCACTTTTACCAGGGACCTGAACGACTTGATGCGGAAGATGGCACCCGGTGTGAAATAAATCTCTGGGCCATATAAAGTAAACAAACCCGGGAAGGCCCGGGTTCTTTTTAAGTACCGGCCGGCACCGCTTCGGCCGGGGTGCCAGGGAATAAGTCTACCTGGCACTCGTTCCACAGCTCCTGAAGGAGCATGCGGCCGGCATCCATCCCCTGGGCACCTAAAAGAAGAAGAAGGTCGCCCGGCCGTATCCGGTTGAGGGCGGCGGCGAGGGCTTCTTTTAGGTCGGGGAAGTGGAGGGAAGTGAGGCCACAAGCGCGGAGGGTGGCGAAAAAGGCCGCTTCTTCTTCCGGCGTAACCGTATCGTTCGATCCCACGTGGTAGACGGCGTTGGTAGTGATAAGGGCATTAAAGCTTAACCTTTGTGCCCACTGGGCTATGACCAGGGCGTTGATGCGATTTACCGCCGGGCCGCGTCTGCCGCGCAGGGCATAGACTACCAGGAGACGCCGGTAGGGCAAGTGGGTTACCGCGGCAAAAATGGCCTCAAGGCTGGCCGGGTTGAGAGCGGTGTCGTCTATCACCGTAACTTTGCCCAGGCGGTAGACTTCCAGGCGCCGCTCCACGCCGGGGAAGGTGGCCAGAGCCTTGGCAATGCACTTCGGTTCCACTCCCATGGCTAAAGCCACCCCGGCGGCAGCGGCGGCGTTGGCAGCGTTATGTGCTCCCAGAATTCTAAGATCGATGGGGAGGGTGAGGGGGCCGATGGTAAACTTATGGGTATGAACCGGCCTCCGGACGAAGAGGGTAAAGCAGGTTCCGCAGGGATCGGTAGCCAGATCGGCAATCTGAAGGTCGCTTTGCGGATTATGGCCGTAGGTTACAACGCGTGCTGTCAGGTTGCGCAGCAGGGTGCGTGCCCCTAAATCGTCGCAGTTTACGAAAACGGTGCGGTCGGGGGCCAGCATGTCAAGGAAACGCTTTTTCATGGCCATATATTCTTGGAAGGAAGCGTGGGTATCCAGATGGTCCAGCGTAATGTTTGTCAGCAGGCCAAAGGAAAAATGTAGTTTGTGAATACGTCCGGTTTTGACTCCTTGGGAGGATACTTCCATGACGACAGAGCGCAGCCCTTCTGCGCGCATGGCGGCCAGATGGGCTTGAAGTTCGTCGGCACCTGGAGTGGTGAGATTGGCCGGCAGGACGGTGGAGCGGTACTTAACACTGACCGTGCCGATGAGGCCGGTTGGGTGGCCGGCCGCGCGTAAGATGTGTTCGATCATGCAGGCAGTGGTAGTCTTGCCGTTGGTGCCGGTGACACCGACCACCTCGAGGAAACGGGAAGGGTGGCCGTAGAAGTGTGCGGCCAGCTCGGCCAGGGCCAGACGGCTGTCCGGAACGATCAGACAGGGAACAAGGAGCACCTTTTCTTGTTTTTCTGCTACGACTGCCGCGGCGCCCCGGGTACAGGCCTCGTCGATGAAGGCGTGCCCATCAAAGCGGGTGCCGCGTATGGCAACGAACAAGTATCCAGGCTTAACCAGGCGTGAGTCACAGGTTATCCCGTGAATAAACAAAGAAGGGACTTTCGACGGATCGTGCCGGAGCAGGGCGGCCAGTTCTGGAAGAGGGACGCCCATAACCTACAAGTCACCTCCTTAGCCGGAAAGACGCTGCTATATAGTATTTCATCCTCCGCCGTTCTGCTGCTCCTGACAAGAATTGCCGCCAGCACACGCCCATTACCCCCTAAAGGAGGGATAGAGTGCCAGCTCGCTATTTAAAAACATTAGCCCTTATTGCCCTTATCATTCTGGCAGGTTGCTTCCGGCAGGAACGGGTACCTGACGGCGTCACGTTGGAAGGAACGCCGGTGGGCGGCTGGAGTCGCCGGCAGGTGGAGACGGAGGTGCGCCGGTTGGCCGCGCGCGACCCGAGCATCCGAGTGGCCGAGACGGTCGAAGCTGTCCTCACTGCGGAACCGGGGACGCGCCTTAAGGCCCGCCGGCAAAACATCAGGGTAATGGGTTCTTATTCTACGCCCATCTTGGACCGTGATCCCAATCGCGTCCACAACATCCGTCTGACCGTAAACAAATTGGAAGGGCGCGTTATCGGTCCCGGTGAAGTTTTTTCCTTTAACGAAGCGGTGGGGGAACCGTATGCGGCTTCCGGCTTTCGTCCGGCCACCGTGCTGGACGACAACGGGCGACCGCGCAAGGAACTGGGCGGCGGTATGTGTCAGGTTTCTTCTACCCTTTATAACGCAGCCCTTGAAGCCGGGTTTAAGGTGGTCGAGCGGCATCCACATGCTAGGCCTGTGGATTACGTTCCTCCGGGACGGGACGCTACAGTTTACACCGATCTGGACCTTAAGTTCGAGAACACAAGCGGGCGCCCGGTGGTGATTCATGGTGCTGTCGTGGAAAACAAGGTAACCCTCTGGCTTGTCACCCGGTAGGGCTGGGAACATAACCTTCCTTCGGCCTGCGTAAGATCAGAGAGAGAGGGCAGGGAGGAGGGGAAATCTTGTCCCTGGTGCAAGGCGTGCTGCTTCTTTTTCTTTCGGGCGCTCTCACCAAAGCCCTGGGCCTTTTTTACCGCGTCCCTTTAAGCTACCTTTTGGGGGCAGAAGGCATCGGCCTCTACCAGATGGCCTATCCCGTTTTTGCCGTGGCCGCCGTCCTGGCTACGGGTGGGGTACCCACGGCCGTGGCCAAGGTTATGGCGGAACACCTGGCGCTGGGCAGAGAGGGCGACGCCTGGTTTGCGTTTCGCATCGGCCGGCAAGTTCTAATGCTTCAAGGGTTACTCCTGGCCGTTCTTCTCTTTCTGGCAGCGCCCACCTTGGCCGCTCAAATTCTGGGAGATCCTCGTGCTCGCCTTCCCCTGCAGGCTTTGGCTCCTGCTGTATTTCTACTGGCGTTGGAGGGAAGCCTTAAGAGTTACTTTCAAGGTCGCCAGATGCTTGGGGTACTGGCCGGGGCGCAGGCATTAGAGCAGTTCTTTCGCGTTCTTACCATGCTTGTGCTATCCTTTCTCCTTCTCCCCCGGGGACTTGAGTACGCTGCTGCTGGCGCCACCGCCGGAGCAGCCGGAGGGGCAGCCTGCTCGGTGCTTTATCTTGAATGGCGCCGGCGCCGCCTGCCTGAGCTTAAGGGAGGCGGCAGAGGGACTAGTTGGTACGCTTTGCTGCGCCGGCTGGAGCATGCCGCCCTTCCCGTGATGTTGGGCTCTTTTATCATGCCTGTAATGCAGATGGTGGATGCTGCCATCGTTCCGGTCCGACTGCAGGTGGGCGGGATACCCATGCGCACGGCTACGGCCTTGTTCGGGCAGCACGCGGGTATGGCCCTGTCTTTAGTCGGTATTCCCACAGTGGCGACGACTGCCCTGGCTACGGCACTCGTTCCGTCTCTGGCTGCTGCGGCCGCCCAGGGCGACCGCCCCGGGCTCGTCCGGCGGACGCGCCAGGGCATCGCTCTTACCCTGAGCGTGGCGGTTCCGGCTACTTTGGGCCTGTATGTTCTTCCGGTCGAAATCTGTACGGTGCTCTTTAACACCCCCGAGGCGGCCATACCCCTTCGCTATCTGGCCTTCGGCACGATCGGGCTCTGCCTTATGGAAACCACGGGAGCCGTCCTTCACGGCCTCGGCTTCGGGCACATGGCCGCCTTCGCCGTTTTTTGTGGCGGTGCGCTGAATGCGTTCCTCGACTACCACCTTACGTCGCTGCCGGCTCTAAATATTAAAGGAGCCGCTCTCGGTACAGCTTTAGGTTTTACCTTTGCTGCCATAATTGCCCTGGCCGGCTTGAACAGGCGAATACCGGGTTGTTGGAGCTTTCACCTGCTTATAACTCCTTTGCTGGCGGCCGTGCCGATGGCGGCTTTTGTACGCTGGGTGCTGGGGTATGCTTTGGACTGCGGCTTCCCTCTGGCTGCCGCCACGCTGGGAGCGGTAGGTGCCGGAGCGGTCTTTTACGGAGTTCTGGCTCTTGTCACCGGGATTGTTCCGCCGGGCCTTCTTCTTAAGCCGCCCCACAAGCCGACCTGGTAAACTATTAAAGAAAAAGTAGTCCAAGGAGCAGGAATTACCCTTCCTTTAGCGAAGTTGTTTTTTAATTAAGGAAAAAACACACCTATGCGTACCGGGACAGGGGGAGAGCCAATGGCCTACGAACCCAAATGGCGGAATGAGCTCACCGACCAGCTTTGTTTGGCCTTCTTGGCTTTACGCACTCCGGAAGAATGCTGCCGCCTGTTGGAAGACATCTGTACTGTTAGCGAGATCCAGGCTCTGGCACAGCGCCTGGAGGCGGCACGCATGCTCCGAGCAGGCTATACCTACGACGTTATTGCCGAGCGCACGGGAATGAGCACGGCCACCATCAGCCGCGTAAAGAAGTTCCTTTATTACGGCGCCGACGGCTACAAGCTGGTCTTAGACCGGTTGGAAGCGGAAGGAAAATTGCCGCCTTTACCGCCCCCAGAACACGAAAGAAAGAGCTAAACGCCCGCCAGGGCGTTTTTTTTATGCCCCGGCTACGTTGACAGCGCTCGGAAGTCGTGCTACACTACAGCCAACTTCATTAAGTTACTGTTTTAGCATACTAAAATACTAAAGCAAGGAGGCTAAAACGTGGAGCCAGCCAGGGTTCAGCTGCCGCAGGGAGTGCACGATCTGGGGCCGGACGAGGCCGGGCTCCGCCGGGAACTTGCCGACCTCTGGAGCTGGTTGTTTGACCGGTGGGGTTACCGGGAGGTAGTTCCGCCCACTTTCGAGTATTACTCTACCCTGGCTTCCGGTTTTGCCGGGCGGAAGGCGGAACGGCTTTTCCGCTTTTTCGACCGCCAGGGGCGCATCCTGGCCCTGCGCCCGGACTTTACTACCCCGATTGCCCGCCTGGCGGCGACAAAATTGGCCGACGAGCCGCGGCCCCTTCGCCTTTGGTACTTAGGTTCGGTGTTTCGCGTAAATGAGGCTCGCCACGGGCACCGCAGTGAGTTTACGCAGGCGGGAGTGGAGCTCATCGGCGCCGCGGGGCCGGCGGCCGATGCCGAAGTAGTTGCCCTGGCGGTTACGGCTTTGAACCGGGCCGGAGTGGAAGGTGCACAGGTAAGCCTCGGCCATACGGGCTTTCTCCGGGCTCTACTGGCTGGGTTGGAACTTGACCCAAGGGACGAAGAAGCGGTGGTGACCGAGCTCACGCGCCGGAACCTGGTTGGTCTAAGAGATGTTCTGAACACCCTGAATCTCGACCGGAGGCAGTTTCAGGCCCTGGCGGAGCTTCCTCAGCTTTTCGGAGGAGCGGAAAAACTGGCCGCGGCCTCGCAGCTGGCGGGCAACAACACGGAAGCTGAGGCTGCCCTCGACGACCTCGCCACCATCGGCAGGCTTCTGGAAGCATACGGCCTGGGCGAATGCGTTTATTTCGATCTCGGCCTGGTGCGCGAGCTGGATTACTACACAGGCATGGTGTTCGAGGTGTACGTACCCGGTTTTGGGTATCCTTTAGGCGGCGGCGGCCGGTATGACGGCCTTACGGCGCGTTTTGGCCTGCCCGGGCCGGCCACCGGTTTTGCCTTGGGTCTTGAGCGCGTGCTGACCGTGCGCGAACGGCAGGGAAAGATTGAAGGGCCAAAGCCCCCGGATGTCCTGGTGGTTGCCCTGCCGGGTTTTGAGGCGGCATCTGTTCGGGAGGCCTTACGCCGGCGTGAGGGAGGCCGCGTGGAACTGGCTGCCGGCGCAATGGATGAAAAAGAGGCGGTAGCCTATGCCAGGGCACGGGGAATTCCGTGCATCGTCCTGGTGGGGTCTGAAATGAGGGAAATAGAAGTTGAGGTCAATTAAAGAAAGGGCGACGGACATGACGGCGCTTTTCCTGGCTTTACCTACGGGCAGACTTTTACCCGAAACCCTGGACCGGTTGGAGCAGGCCGGAGTCGATGTGCGGGCGGTGCGGGACGACGGCCGAAGGCTGATCTTTCCGCCGCAGGGGGAAAACCCCGGTTTTTTGCTGGTCAAACCGGCGGACGTGCCGGTGTATGTAGAGGCCGGCTGTGCAGATGCGGGAATTGTGGGAAAAGACGTGCTGCTCGAGACACCCCGTAATGTTTGCGAACTGCTCGACTTAGGCTATGGCTTCTGGCGGTTGGTAGTTGCGGTGCCGGCGGAAAAGAAAAAGGGCTGGCCGGGTGAACTGCCGCTGAATCTGCGCATTGCCACCAAGTACCCCCACTTGGCCGAAGCGTACTTTGCCCGGCGCGGGCGGCCGGTGGAACTCATCTACCTCCACGGTTCGCTGGAGCTGGCCCCCCGTGCCGGTTTGGCAGACGGCATTGTCGACCTTGTGGCTACGGGACGCACGCTGGCCGCCAATGGACTGGTGGAGGTGGAGGAAATTGCCCGCGGCAGCGCCCGCCTAGTGGCGAACAGCATAAGCTTTCGCACTAAAAAAGAAGCGCTTATGCGGCTGGTAGAGAAACTGGAAGGCACTAAGTCGAAAGAAAGGGGTGAGAAGTATGTTTGAGATCAGGGAGTGCCGGGAAGTGCCACCGGAGCTCAGGCGCGGCGGCCGTGCCTTCTGGCTGGCGCAGCGCGAAGTGGAGAAGAAGGTGACGGCCATTATCGACCGGGTGGCGCGGGAAGGGGATGCCGCGCTCCTGGCCTTGAGCCGCGAGTTGGACGGCGTTGACCCTCCCGCGGGCGGGTTTAGAGTACCTCCGGAAAAACTGGAGGAAGCAGCAGCTGCGCTTCCGGAGGAGCTCAAGGAGGCCCTTTTCAAAGCGCGCGACAACGTGGCCCGCTTTTATGCTTCCCGGCCGGAGAACACCTTTTCTTTTAACCCCACCGGAGCGTTCCTGGGCACTTTATGCCTGCCGCTTAGGCGCGTCGGAGTCTACATACCCGGCGGGCGGGCGGCCTACCCGTCCTCGGTGGTCATGAACGTGGTCCCGGCCCAGGCGGCCGGGGTGGAGGAGATCGCCCTGGCCACCCCTCCCGCCGGCGGCTACGGGCACCCTTTGATCCTAGGGACTGCCTACCTATTAGGCGTGCGCGAGGTGTACGCCGTGGGAGGAGCTCAGGCGATTGCGGCCCTTGCCTTGGGAACGGAAACGATTCCGGCGGTGGATAAGGTCGTCGGACCGGGGAATGCCTACGTGGCGGCGGCCAAGAGGCTTCTTTTCGGCTGTGTGGGGATTGACTCTGTGGCGGGGCCCAGCGAGGTGCTGATTGTAGCGGATGAAACTGCCCAGGCCTCCCTTGTGGCGCGGGACTTGCTTGCTCAGGCAGAACACGATAGCGAGGCGCGGGCCTATTTGGTGACCACCTCCCGGCGCCTGGCGCAGGAGGTGGCCGCCAGGCTGGAGGAGGAACTCACCTTCCTGCCCCGGGCCGGCTTGGCCAGGGCGGCGCTGGCGGCGAGCGCGGCCTACGTGGTGCCGGATCTTACGACGGCGCTGGAGCTGGCCAATGCCTGGGCACCGGAGCACCTGGAGCTCATGGTGGCCGATCCGTGGGCCTTCCTCCCTTACGTACGCAATGCGGGAGCCGTTTTCCTCGGGCCGTTTACTCCTGAGGCGCTGGGAGACTATGTGGCCGGTCCCAGCCACGTTCTGCCCACGGCCGGTACGGCCCGCTTTGCTTCCCCGCTTGGGGTTGAGGAGTTTCAAAAGCGGCTGAACGTGGTGGCCTACGGGCGGGCCGCCTGGGCGGTGGATGAACCGGCGGCTCGTACTCTGGCTGTTGCGGAAGGCCTGGAGGCCCACGCGCGCGCTTTGGAAGGAAGGGGCTAGCATGGAAAGGCGCTCTGAACTTACACGATCCACCCTGGAGACCCGAATAAAACTCACGCTTTCCCTGGACGGGCAGGGGAGGGCCGAGGTGCAGACGGGGGTCGGTTTCTTCGACCACCTCCTTACCCTCTGGGCGGCGCACGGAAGGTTCGACCTTAAGATAGAAGCGGCAGGAGATACCTGGGTTGACGATCACCACACGATTGAAGACGTGGGCCTTACCCTGGGTGCGGCTTTCGGCCAGGCCTTGGGAGAAAAACGGGGAATTCGGCGCTACGGGGCGGCTCTCCTTCCCATGGATGAGGCACTGGTGCGGGTGGTGGTAGACCTTTCCGGACGCCCTTACCTGCACTGCAATGTTCCTTTTCCCGTACCTCAGATTGGGAGCTTTGCTACCGAGCTTGTAGCCGAATTTTTACGAGCCTATGCCAACGAAGGTAAGCTCACGCTTCATGTCGATCTTCTGCACGGTGAAAACGGCCACCACATTGCCGAAGCCGTCTTCAAGGGGTTGGGGCGCGCCCTGCGCGAGGCGGTGAGCATCGATCCAGGGGTGGAGGATATACCATCGACTAAAGGGACTCTCTAATAGCGACACGCGCCGGGACAGCGGGGACGGCAGAGCGCGGGGAAGAGGGAGGAGATAAAGTGATTGCCGTAGTGGATTACGGGATGGGTAATCTGGGCAGCGTAGCTAAGGCGCTACGTGCTTTGGGCGTAGAAGCGCGCATCACTTCGGACCGGGCTGAGATTGCTGCCGCCCAAGGGGTGATACTTCCGGGCGTGGGGGCCTTCGGCGACGCCATGGCCGAGCTTCAGGCCCGGGGACTGGAGGAGACGCTGAAGGCGGTGGTCGCCGGCGGCCGGCCTTTTTTGGGGATCTGCCTCGGCCTGCAGCTTCTCTTTAGCGCCGGCGAGGAAGGCGGGTACCACCGCGGATTGGGAATTCTGCCGGGGGTTGTGGTGAGACTGCAGGGGAAGATAAAGATTCCCCACATCGGCTGGAATTCCCTGAGCTTTCCGCGTCCGACGCCGCTTTTTCAGGGAGTCGACGAGGGGAGCTACGTGTACTTTGTTCACTCCTACAAAGTGGTTCCGGAAGATGAAGCAGTGGTGGCTGCCCGGGTGAACTACGGCGAAGATTTCACCGCGGCGGTTTGCGCGGAAAACGTCTGGGGTGTCCAGTTCCACCCGGAAAAGAGCAGCCGGGTGGGTTTAACCATCCTGCAAAACTTTGCCCGCGAGGTGAAAGCATGCTCGTAATCCCGGCAGTGGACTTAAGAGATGGTGCCTGTGTTCGTCTCTACCAGGGACGTTTTGAGGCCGAGGTTTATCGCGGCGACCCGCTTCTGGCCGCCGGGCGCTGGGCGGCGGAAGGGGCCGGGCGGCTGCATGTGGTGGATCTCGACGGCGCGCGGGAAGGACGGCCCCGGAACATTGCCGTGCTGGCCGAAATGGCAGCCGCTTATCCGGTAGAGATTCAGTTTGGGGGCGGCCTGCGGCGCCTGGAGGACTTGGCTAGGGCACGCGCGGCGGGAGCGCGCCGGCTCATCTTGGGTACGGCCGCAGTGCGAGATCCGGACCTGGTTAGGGGCGCCGTGCAGCTTTACGGTGAAGCCATTCTAGTTTCCCTCGACGTGCTTGACGGGTACGTTCGCACGTGTGGCTGGGAAGAGGGAAGCAGGGTACAGGCCGTGACCCTGGCCAAGGAGCTTGCAGCCTTGGGCGTCCAGGGGTTTATTTACACCGATACCTCGCGCGACGGCACCCTGAGCGGCCCCGATCTGGACGGCGCCTGTGCCGTGGCGCAGGCGGCGGGGCGACCGGTGCTGGTGGCCGGCGGTTTCGGCCGGCCCGAGGACGTGGAAAAAGCGGCGGCACGGGAGGGGGAGGGCATCGCCGGTGTTATCCTCGGCCGGGCGCTTTACACAGGCGCTATAACCCTGCCGGCGGCGCTAAGAATTTGTGAAGGGAGAGAAACTCATGCTCGCTAAGCGGGTTATCCCCTGCCTGGACGTTAAAGACGGCCGGGTGGTGAAGGGCACCAATTTTCTTAACCTGCGCGATGCCGGCGACCCGGTAGAGCTCGCCGCCTATTACGACCGGGAAGGTGCGGACGAGCTGGTGTTCCTTGATATCAGCGCTTCGCAGGAAGGGCGCCGGGCGATCATCGATGTGGTGGCACGGACTAC
Organism: Bacillota bacterium; assembly: GCA_030153805.1. GTDB lineage: Bacteria > Bacillota > DTU030 > DUMP01 > DUMP01 > DUMP01. The sequence continues at coordinate 11,498 of JASKLG010000032.1, forward strand.
GGAGGCGGTCTTCATCCCCTGCACTGTAGGAGGCGGTGTCCGGACTCTGAACGATATCCGTGCGCTCCTTTGTGTCGGCGCCGACAAGGTATCTATCAACACGGTGGCGGTGGAAAACCCGTCCTTGATCGATGAGGCGGCAGCCCGTTTTGGCAGCCAGTGCATAGTGGTGGCCATTGATGCCCGGCGGCGGCCGGCCCCGGATACGGGTTGGGAAGTATACACCTACGGCGGTACCCGCCCGGCGGGACTAGATGCGGTGGAGTGGGCCGCGGAGGTGGAACGGCGCGGTGCGGGGGAAATCCTGCTCACCAGCATGGACCGGGACGGCACGTGTGCCGGTTACGACCTGGAGCTTACGCGGGCCGTGGCTCGGGCGGTGGGCATCCCCGTGATCGCTTCTGGCGGAGCAGGGACGCCGGCAGACCTCCTCAAAGTGCTACTGGAAGGCGAGGCGGACGCCGTGCTGGCGGCCTCCATTTTTCACTACGGCCGCTACCGCATTAGCGAGGTAAAGGAGTACTTGGCCCGAGAGGGGGTGCCCGTGCGGTGGGCGGGCAGCCGTACCTGAGATTGGAACGAGGTGGGTTAACAAGTCAGGAGGCCGGTAGTGTGCGAGATAGATACCCGAGGACCGAAAGTCTGCCTCCTGAGGGCGCTGAAGGCGGTGCGGGCGTCTCTTTGGAAGCCGTAAAATGGGACGAGCGTGGGCTGGTGCCGGCCGTGGTGCAGGATGCGGCTACCGGCCAGGTGCTGATGCTGGCCTATATGAACCGTGAGGCGCTAAAGCGAACTTTAGCCAGCGGGCGTACCTGGTTTTACAGCCGCTCGCGCGGGGAGCTTTGGCCTAAAGGGGAAACCTCCGGCAACCGCCAAGAGGTGCGGGAAGTGGCCTTGGACTGCGACGGGGATGCCGTTCTGGTGAAGGTGGATCAGACGGGTGCCGCCTGCCACACGGGCGAGCGCTCGTGCTTTTTCCGGCGCCTGCACGGGGAGGCTGAGCTCGGCCCGGAGCTCATCGGCGAGTTATGGGCCACTTTCCAGGACCGCCTCCGACGCCCGCGTGAGGGGTCATACGTGAGCCGGCTCCTCGCCCAAGGGGTCGACCGCATCCTAAAGAAGGTGGGGGAAGAGGCGGGGGAGGTAATCATTGCCGCCAAAAACGGGGATAAAAACGAGCTTGTCTGGGAGTTGGCGGACCTCCTCTTTCACTGCCTTCTCCTTATGTTTGTTTTGGGCCTTACGCCCCAGGATGTTCTGGCCGAACTGGCCCGCCGCCGGCACTCAGAAAGGGAAAAAGGAAAACCGGCAGCCGGTGTCGAAGTGGGAAAGACGTGACCAAATAGGGCTGGTAACGGCAGGAACTGGAGGATTCAGCATGGATTTACTGGCAGGGCTTAACCCGGAGCAGCGCCGGGCGGTGGAGCACGGCGCAGGGCCGCTCCTTATTTTGGCCGGGGCCGGGAGCGGCAAGACGCGTGTTCTTACCCACCGCATTGCCTACCTCCTGGAGCACGGCGTGAAACCGGAAGAGATCCTGGCCATCACCTTTACCAATAAGGCGGCCGGTGAGATGCGCGACCGCGTGGAGAAACTGATCGGTGCGCGGATCGCCGGTATCTGGCTCGGTACCTTCCATGCCGTCTGCGGGCGTATGTTGCGGCGGGAAATCCCCCGCTTGGGGTACGGCGCCAACTTCGTCATCTACGATAGCGACGACCAGGTTGGCCTCCTCCGGCGCTGCCTCCGGGAGGCAAATCTGGACGAGAAGGTGTATAACCCGCGCACGGTGCAGTTTCTCATCTCCCGGGCCAAAAACGAACTTATCGGCCCCGACGGCTTTTACAGCTATTGGCTGCGCGCCGGTGAGCACGACTACAGCGGCTTTTTTCTCGAACGGGTGGCCAACGTCTACCGCGCCTACCAGAGCGCCCTCAAAGCCAACAATGCCCTGGACTTCGACGACCTCTTGCGCCTTACCGTGGAGGTTCTCGAAACCTGGCCGGACGCCCTTGCCTACTGGCAGGAGCGTTTCCGCCATATTCTGGTGGACGAGTACCAGGACACCAACCACGCCCAGTACGTGCTGGTGCGGCTCCTGGCTGCCCGCCACCAGAACCTTTTTGTGGTGGGTGATGACAATCAATCCATTTACGGTTTTCGCGGGGCGGACATCCGGAACATTCTCGAGTTTGAACACGATTTTCCGCAGGCAGAGGTGATCAAGCTCGAGGAAAACTACCGCTCCACGCAGACCATTCTGGACGCCGCGAACCAGCTGGTGGCCAACAACGTTCACAAGAAGGAAAAACGCCTTTGGACGGCTAACGGCCGGGGCGAAAGGCTGCGCCTTTATGCCGCCCAAGACGGCGAGGACGAGGCGCTTTTTGTCGTAAAAGAGGTCAAGCACCTCCTGGAACGGGGTTACGGGCTGAAAGACTGCGCCGTGCTTTACCGTACTAACGCCCAGTCCCGCCTTCTTGAGGAAGCTTTCTTGCACGAGCGCGTTCCGTACCGGATCGTCGGCGGACTGCGCTTCTACGAGCGGCTGGAGATTAAAGACATTCTGGCCTACCTCCGGCTTCTGGTCAACCCGGAGGATACGTTGAGCCTGGAGCGGGCCATCAGCACGCCCCGGCGCGGCATCGGACCGCAGACCCTGGCACGCCTTCTTGAGTTTGCCGGGAGCGAAGGCTTAAACCCGCTGGAGGCGGCTGCCCGTGGCTCCGCCATACCCGGGATAAACAAGAAGGCGGCGGCCTCTTTGACCGACTTCGGCGAGACCATGCAAAAGCTCAGCGATCTGGCGCTCCACCTTCCGCTCAGCGAGCTCGTGGTCCAGGTGCTCGAGCGGACGGGTTATGCTGCCCAACTTGCTTCTGAGCGCACGCCGGAGGCGGAGGGCCGTCTGGAAAACCTGGATGAATTTCTTTCCCTGGCCAAGCGCTTTGAGGAAACGAGCGAGGATGCCTCTCTTCCGGCCTTCTTGGCCACGATTGCCCTTTACACCGAGCAGGATAACTACGACGAGGGGGCCGAGGCGGTCACGCTCATGACCCTGCACAGCGCCAAGGGGCTGGAATTCCCGGTGGTTTTCCTGGTTGGGCTGGAGGAAGGTCTCTTTCCCCACAGCCGATCTCTGGAGAGGGAGAAAGATCTGGAAGAAGAACGGCGCCTGTGTTACGTGGGCCTTACCCGCGCCAAGCGGCGCCTGTACCTCACCTATGCGCGCGAGCGTTATCTTTACGGAGGGGCGACCCTCACCACGCCTTCGCGCTTTATCTACGAGATACCGGAAAGCCTGGTTTGGCGGGTGGTCCGGGCCGGCCAGGAAGAGGACGGGCCCTCAAGCCCCGCCTCGCAACCGACCCAAGGGGCAAAAAGACGGCCCGCCCCGGTGGGCGCTGCCCAAGCTGATGGGGCGGACGGGTTTCAGCCGGGTGCTGCCGCGGGCCCCTGGCGGCCCGGCGACCGCGTGCAGCACAAGAAATTCGGCGCGGGCACGGTGGTGCGCTGCCGCGGCGAGGGGGAAGATGCCATAATCACCGTCGCTTTTCCCAATGTCGGGGTCAAGGACCTGGCGGTGCGCTATGCTCCGCTTAAGCGGCTCTAGGGTCGTGCTTCGGTGCTGCCGAGTTTTCTTTAGCGCCCGGCTTTCCGGCGTGCGGCTTGTTCTTCGAGGCTGATTGGTTATAATAGAAGAAACAGGGAAAGGCCCGAAGGAGGGTCAAAATGTCTCGGGACGTTGCTGCTCGGGCGGCGGAGCTGCGCCGAAAGCTGGAGTACCATAACTGGCGCTACTACGTCCTCGATGATCCGGTGATCACCGACAGCGAATACGACCGGCTGCTGCGCGAGCTCATAGAGCTCGAGGAAAAATACCCGGAGCTTAGAACGCCGGACTCGCCTACGCAGCGCGTGGGTGGGGCGCCGCGTCCGGAATTCGGCACCGTGGTGCACCGGGTGCCCATGTTCAGCCTGGCCAACGCCTACAGCGAAGAGGAGCTTCGGGATTTCGACCGGCGTGTTCGCGACCTGGCCGGAGAGGCCAAGGTGGAATACGTGGTGGAACTGAAAATCGACGGCCTGGCCGTCTCGCTTACCTACGAAAACGGCGTTTTCGTGCAAGGGGCGACGCGGGGCGACGGGGTGACGGGCGAGGATATTACCGCCAACCTGCGCACCGTGCGCTCGCTTCCGCTCCGGCTGCGCGAAGAAGCCGGGGCCCCGCCGCTCCTGGAGGTGCGCGGCGAGGTGTTCATGCCCAAACAGGCCTTTCTGGAGCTCAATGCCCGGCGGGAAGAGGAAGGCGAGCCGCTCTTCGCCAACCCGCGCAATGCCGCCGCCGGATCACTGCGCCAGCTGGACCCCAAGGTGACGGCTGAGCGCTCGCTCGACACCTTTCTTTACGGCCTGGGGGCGATGGAGGGCCTGGAGCTTTCCACCCACTGGGAGCTTTTGGCATTTCTACGCCGAGCCGGGTTTAAGGTTAACCCGCATATCCGGCTCTGCAGCAACATCGAGGAGGCCATAGAGTACTGCCTGAACTGGCGGGAGCGGCGTGCCGAACTGCCTTATCCTATCGACGGGTTGGTGCTCAAGGTAAACAGCTTGGAGCTTCAGAGGGCGCTCGGCACCACGGCCAAGAGCCCGCGCTGGGCGGTGGCCTATAAGTTTCCGGCGGAGCAGGCCGAAACCCGGCTGAAAGAGATCGTGGTTAGCGTGGGGCGTACCGGGGTCCTTACGCCTACGGCCGTCTTCGACCCGCCGGTGAAGCTCGCGGGAACAACGGTAAGCCGGGCCGTGCTTCATAACGAGGAGATAATCCACGAGCGCGATATACGGGTTGGCGATATCGTCTTAGTGGAGAAGGCAGGGGATATCATCCCAGAGGTGGTAGCCTCCCGCCCGGAGCGGCGCACGGGCGAAGAAAAAGTTTTTACCATGCCGAAGAAGTGCCCGGCCTGCGGGGCAGAGGTGGTGCGCCTCCCGGGCGAAGTGGCCCATCGCTGCCCGAATGTCTCCTGCCCGGCCCGGCTGCGCGAGAGCCTGATTCACTTCGGTTCGCGCGCCGCCATGGATATCGATGGCCTGGGGCCGGCCGTCATCAACCAGCTTCTCGAACGGGGACTGGTGAAAAACGTGGCCGACCTCTACCGCCTTCAAGCGGAAGAGCTGGCCAAGCTTCCGCGGTTCGGCGCGAAGTCCGCCGCCAACCTCATTGCGGCTCTCGAGGAGAGCAAGAGCCGCTCCTGGGACCGGCTCCTTTATGCCTTGGGCATCCGCTACGTGGGGGCCACTGTGGCCAAAACCCTTGCTGCTCACTTCCCCGACCTCCACTCGCTTATGGCTGCGACTAAAGACGAGCTCACGGCTATTCCGGGCATAGGGGAGAAGGTGGCGGCCAGCTTGGTGGAGTTCTTCGCCGAGCCCCAAAATCGTGCCACCATCGAACGCCTGGCGGAAGCCGGAGTCAACATGAGCGGGCAGCGTAAGGAGCGGGCCGGACCCCTGAGCGGGAAAACCTTCGTGCTTACCGGCACCCTCGCCGGTTTCACCCGGGCCGAAGCCCAGGCGGCCATCGAAGCGCGGGGCGGCCGGGTGGCGGGAAGCGTCAGCCGCGCCACCGACTACGTGGTGGTCGGGGAGAAGCCCGGCTCCAAGCTGGAGAAAGCTCGGGCTCTCGGCGTGCCGGTGCTGAGCGAGGAGGAGTTCAAAAAGCTTCTGGAGGCTTAAATTCTACCTCGAAAGCACTGAGGCCGCGGGCCATCCCCCGCAAGGCGCGTTACGTACCGCATTAGAGGAGAGGCGTCAGGTTAGCGCTTGCAAACGCAGTGGGGCGCACCTAATTCGAATCCCTTGCCACATCAGAGTGACTCTGCTGTTGCGCCGGGCGCTGAACCTGACCCCAACCGTAGAACGCAGGCGAGCGAGGGAGAGCGCGGGCGGTGTTTGAGGCTCGAAGGGCCGAGTTCTGCCCGCGCCCCGAGCGAGCCGAGTTCGTTCGTCCTCAGGTCGTTCGCGCCACCGGGGGATGCCCGAGGGCCGAGGTTTTCCGCCGTCTGGTGGTGCGGCTGGCGGCATGGGCGTCTACCTTTTTTACCGAGCGCACGCAACAAACAAGAAAGGTTGGTGTTCTATGAAGATCAGCATGGCCGAGGTTGAGCATGTGGCGCGCTTGGCCCGCCTCGAGCTCACCCCGGAGGAAAAGGAAAAGTTCACTCACCAGCTGAACGACATCCTGGAGTTCGCCGCCAAGCTGCAGGCGATCGACACAGAGGGCGTTCCGCCCACCTCGCACGTACTTAACCTAAAGAACGTCTGGCGCGAGGATGAGGTCCACGACTGGCTCACCCAGGACGAGGCGCTGGCAAACGCCCCGGCGGCCTCTGACGGTTGCTTCCAGGTCCCGCGCATCATTGAAGACTAGAGAGGGGGAGGCGGCGTGGAGATCTACGACTTGACCGCGCACGAGCTAAGCCGGCTTCTTAAGGCGCGCGAAATAAGCGCGGCCGAGCTTACCGAGGCCGTGCTTGAGCGCGTGGACGAAGTGGAACCGGCGGTGCGCGCTTACGTCACCGTCACGCGGGAGGAAGCCCGCGCGGCGGCCAGACGGGTGGACGAAGCC
>JASKLG010000033.1 GCA_030153805.1 Bacillota bacterium
CTGCCGCTATTTAGGATGAAGTATCCCTCGCCGTCGATGGCGAGATCGGTCATATTGCCGGTAATCTGGGTATTTCCTTTGGTATGAATGGTATCGATGGAGCCCAAGACCATGCCCAGACCCACCTGCATGGGATTGGTTCCCCCTACTCCACCCTGCGGGCGGCTGGCGCCGCGCAGGATCTGGGTGAAAGCATCCTGGAAGGTTACGCGGCTCTTCTTGAAGCCGACGGTATTCACGTTGGCAATGTTGTTACCGATGACATCCATGCGTATCTGGTGATTGCGCAGGCCGGAGACGGCCGCGTACATGGAACGCATCATGACACTTTCCTCCTTTCGCCTTAGCGCTGCTTCCGTCGTTCGGCAGCGCAGGGCCCCCGGAAAGGTCCAGCCCTATGCGATTACGGCACTGTCTATCTGGGTAAAAACTCGTTCCTTCAGGCTTTCACCGTTTACCGCGGTAACGACGGTGCGGTTGGGAACATTCACCACCAGAGCCAGGTCGTCTACGAGAACAAGGGAGTCCCGGCCTCCCTTTTCCGCCACTTTGGCCACCGCCGCCCGCACCCGTTCCCAGGTTTCGCCCGTCAGCGGGATCCGTCGCTGGGCCAAGCGCTCCTGGGCATGGCGGGAAAGGCGAAGTCCCGTAGCTTCCGCCAGATACTCTGAAAAGCTCTTTTCCGCAGCTTCTGTTTTTTGCGGTTGAGGCGCCGCTATCGGGCGTCCGACCGGACTCAGGATTGGTGGTGGGAGAAATACCTTTTCAGGCATGGCCTACCTTTTCCCCTCCTCAAAGAGAACAAGGGGTTCTTCCTGCACTTCCCGCACCTGAGCCAGTTCGTAAGCCTGCCCTCCGATCAACAGCTTTGGCCGGCCATCCGCCCAGCGCACGCCGGTGACTACGCCGGTTACCTGTTCGTTCCCCAAGTCCACCGTCACCCGGCGGCCGATAAGGCCTACGGCCTGCCACCCGGCACCCTGCACCAGTTGCGTCTCAACCAGGTAGTTAAGCTTTTCTACCTGGCCGGCGAGGTTGTTTACTCCTTCCAAGGTGCCAAACTGGGCCAGTTGGGTAATGAAGTCCTGTTCTTTCACCGGCTCAAGCGGGTCCTGGAGGCGGAGCTGGGTTACAAGAAGTTGCAGGAACTCCCGGCTTGCCAGTTGTTGGAACTGCCGGATGGAACTCGTCCCTGAACCGGTGCTCACTGAACCGACGTTCACTTTCCCACCTCCTATACGCGAAGATCAAGTCCGCTGGCTACGAGCAACGTTTCTGAAACCGTTTGGTCCTTTAGGCTCCCCGCCGGCACAATTACCCTGTTGCCACTTGGCCAACCGAAGGACGAAGCTGTATCCTGACCGCCTAAGCCGGAACCTGTACCGGCACCATTCTGCCCTACCAACACCTGCAGCTCCTCAACTCGCAGGCCATGGGCTGTAAGGTCTTGTCTTAACTCGACGAGCCCGGCCTGCAGTGCATCGCGCGCCAGAGCATTCTCAACTTCAAAGCGCGCGCTGACCGCCCCGCCCTGGTGAAGAACCGTGAGGTGCACCCGTCCGAGTTTTTCCGGTTCAAGCTGTAGCGTTATCTCCTGGCGCCCGTGTCCTTCGAGCAGGCGAGCTTCCCGCACCAGGCGTTGAAAAACGGAAGGAACTTCTTTCAGCGGGACGGCAGAAGCCTCAAGCTGGTGCGCTTTTTCTCCGGCACCGGGCCCAAAGCGCGCCGGAAGGAAATCCTGCCAAAGCATGTCGCCTTTCTCCTCCGGCTGCCGTACCCGCTCGGGATAGCCGAAAGAAACCGAATTATCCCTTGAGGAGAGGCGGTTAAGGCCAAGTAGGTACTCTCCCTCCCCTTTTTCTGCTGGAGGCATCTTCTGATCAGAAGGGGGATCGCCCGCTTTACCAGGCTGCAACTCAGCTTTAGCAGCCGGAGGGCCTTCTCCGGACGGTCGCGCGGTCAACTTCCGCGCTTCCGGCAACTCCGGTCCTTTGTTTCCTATGAGGAAAGCACTCGCTTCAGCCAGCTCTTTGTCACCTTCCGCTTCCGAGAGCAGTGCGGGGGTAGGGGAAGTTTTCTCCTCATTCTGTGGCCTGCTCTCGCCTTCAGCAACTGCCGACATGTTGGGCAACGTCCCCGCGGCCGCCTTATCACCCGGCAAATTAAGGGGCAAAGGCTGTCCCTGTTCGTTCACCGTTATGCCCTGAGATGTTTGCTCAAGCACAGGGAAATGTACGATACCACCGCCCCTCCCGCTGCCCGTCCCCGGCACTTCACCGGCACCCTTAACTTCGCTGCCGGCTGCCGGGCCGCCTTGCAGAACCGGTGCAGGCATCGCGGAGACATTGAAACCCAAGAGAAGGGCTAAAAGATCGGCAAAGCCGTTCCCCGCTGCCGGGTCGCTTTTCATTTTAGCTCCTACCGGGCGCAATGGGCTTTCCAGGACCTGGTTAACCGAAGGCAGCAATTCTAAGCCAGACACCTTTCATCACCTCCTTTCACGGCAGCTTTTTTAGCCGGCCGGAGTCTGGCCGGCCATGATTTGCGTCAAGCGTGCAGCCCGGCCACCTTCCAAAGCAGCCAGTATAGCTGCCTGCTGGTCCCGTTTGAGGTGCAGCAGGATGACCACCACCTGGTCGTCCGGAAGTTCAGCCAGGATGCGCGCAGCATCTTTAGGAGCCATATTCCCGTAAACGGCCGCTACGCTTTTTTGATCCGCGTTCTTCTTTTGGACCTGTGCCAGATCTGCTTCGAGCTTGGCGACCTGTGCCGCCAGCTCCTGGATTTTGGCCTCGCTCTCTTCTAGCTGAGCCTTAAGCCGGCTTCGTTCTGCTTCTAAAGCGGCCTTATCCTTTTTCAGGGCAGCGACTTCGGCCGCCAGGGCATCGCTCTCGGCTACAGTAGGTTTTCCTCCCGGCCAGACATCCTTCAGCGAGGTGAAGGAAACTAGGCCGAGAAAGTTGAGAAGGAGTGCAGCTAAACCGCCCACTGAGACGAGGACGATAAGTATCAGTAACAGGCTCAGTAAAAAGGACCGCCGCGTAGGACGTTGGGGCATAGCAGCGATGCGTGCCACTTTATCCGTTCCCCTTTCGCCGGGCATAGGCCACGGCCGCTACCTGGTCGAGTTCCCGGCTTTCGACCCGCCGGGCAACGAGCAAGTACTCCTCCCGGGCACGCTCCTCGAGCCGGCTCAGCACCTGGCGTTCGGCCCGGCGGTACATGAACTGCCGGCGCGCCTCATCCCAGGCAGCTGTAGCCTTCTTCACCCGGTCCTCTTGCTCCACATAAAGCCGCTTCGCCGCTTTAAGGTCCGCGGCACCCAGAATCAGATCGCGGGCGCTGCGCAAACCACCTGCCGTAAGCCGCCTCCACGCCGCATCCAGGCCGGTCTCCCGATCCTTAAGAAGGCGCTCCTCTTCGTTGCGGGCGGCAGTGCGTAGTTTCAGGGCGAGTTTGGCCTGGTTCTCCCAAATTTGCTTGACTTTCAAAACACGGGCCAAGTGAAAGCGATATTTCATGCCGATTCCTCCCAGTGCTCGCCTATGGCCCCTGCCAGCAGCCGCTGCGTTTCGGCAAGTGAGAAGCTCTCACTCACATCCTGCTTAAGAAATTCGTTGAGAGCTCCGATGAGACTCCGCGCCCGGTCGATGGCTGGGTTACTCCCGGCCACGTAAGCTCCCACGTTAATCAAGTCTTCCGCATCGCGGTACACGGCCAAAACCTCCCGCGCCTTTTGGGCCAGCCTAAGGTGGGCCGGCGTAACTACGTCTGCCATTACCCGGCTTACGCTCTGGAGCACGTCCACAGCCGGATAGTGGTTGCGGCTGGCCAGCGAACGACTCAGCACAATATGGCCGTCCAAAATACTGCGTGCCGCGTCAGCAATAGGGTCCATCAGGTCGTCCCCGTCGACCAACACGGTAAACAGCCCGGTTACGGTCCCTCTTTCCGCAGCCCCGGCCCGCTCCAGAAGTTGCGGAAGCATGGCAAACACAGACGGAGTGTAACCCTTGGTGGTCGGTGGCTCGCCGCTGGCTAAACCGATTTCCCTCTGGGCCATGGCGAAACGGGTTACCGAGTCCATCATGAAAAGAACGTCCAGACCCTGGTCGCGAAAGTATTCAGCAATACTCATAGCTACAAGGGCTCCTTTTACGCGTACTAGAGGCGGTTGGTCGGCGGTCACCACCACTACCACCGAGCGGGCAAGCCCTTCCGGCCCTAAAGCTTTGTCGATAAACTCCCGCACTTCGCGGCCGCGCTCACCGATAAGCGCCACCACATTAATGTCGGCGGAGGTGTTGCGGGCCATCATACCAAGAAGGGTGCTCTTGCCCACCCCGCTACCCGCAAAGATACCGAGCCGCTGCCCTTTGCCACAAGTTAGGAGCCCGTCTACGACCTTTACCCCAAGAGGGAGCGGTTCCGTAATGCGACGGCGCTTCAGGGGATGAGGAGCCTGCGCCCTGAGGGGATAGAAGGCGGCAGCCTCAATGGGGCCAAGGCCGTCGATGGGCTCGCCGAGGCCGTTAAGGACTCTACCTTGGAGCCCGGGGCCGACTGCTACCGTGAGCGGATGTCCCGTGGCATAGACGCTGCTCCCCGGAGCCACACCGGTAAGATCACCGATGGGCATAAGGATGAGCTGGCGGTCGCGAAAACCTACCACCTCTGCCTCAATGGTTCGCCCGCCACAACCTTCGATAAAGCAGAGTTCGCCCACTTCAGCCGGCGGCCCTTGCGACTCTACCGTAAGGCCGACCAGGCGGGTGACCCGGCCAAAAACAGGTAGAGGGTCGAAACCCTTAAGGCGGGTAAGATAGGGGCTTAAGTCTGCCTTATTTGGCCGCATGGCCCATCTCTCCGACCGCTCTGACTTCTTTTGCACAGGCGGCCAGCTGGCTTTCGAAGCGGGCGTCCACCGTGCCCATTTCGCTGGTAATGAGGAATTGGCCGGGAGGAACGTTGGCACTCTCCACCAGTACATAGGGCCGGTCGCCGAGGGCTTTCTCGATTTGGGCGCGTGCCACCTCCCAAGCCTGGCGTTCTCCCGGCGCAATCTCAACGGTAACGGCCGCACCGGCAGGAAGTTTGCCGGCCGCCGCGGCCAGGAGTTCCTCAACATCCTCTGGTGCCCGCCTTACCTCGCGGCGCAGGATGAGACGGGCGAGGGTAAAGGCAAGTTCTATCGCCTGCGGTTGGAGGGCGGCCCAAAGGGCCTCCCGCTCCCTCTCGGCCTCCTCGCGGCAGGCCTGGGCCTCCCGCACGAGATTCTCGGCGGCTGCCCGGCCCTCCGCGTAGCCGGCCTGGAAACCTTCCTTGTGCCCGGCCGCCTTAGCAGCCGCCTTTATTTCCTCCGCCTGCCGCCGTGCCTCCTCGAGCAGGGCCTCTGCCCGTTGCGCCGCTTCTTTTTCCACTGCCGCCGCCCGCAGCCGGGCGGCAGCGAGGAGGTTAGACTCCAGCACGGCCATAAGCCGGGCGCGGCACTCGCTGCAGGCAGCCGACATGCGGCCGGGTTCTCTTTTCTCCTCCGCAGCAGCGATACCCACCGCCAAGACCACCGGTTGGCTTAAGTCAGGACGCTTCCAAATGCTAGACAATGAGTTCATCCTCCCCGCCGCGCGCAATCACGATTTCACCGGCCTCCTCGAGCTTACGCACGATGTTGACGATCTTCTGTTGTGCCTCCTCCACGTCCCTAAGCCGCACGGGTCCCAGGTAGCTCATTTCCTCCTGCAGGGTCTCCACTGCTCGCTTGGACATGTTCTTGAAGATCTTGCGCCGCACTTCCTCGCTGGCCACCTTTAAGGCGAGCGGTAGGTCGCGGTTCAAATCCACCTCGCGCAGCACACGCATAACGGCGCGGTCGTCCAACTGGACGATGTCTTCGAAGGTAAACAGGCGCCGCTTGATCTCCTCCGCGAGCTGAGGTTCCTCCCGCTCAAGGGCTTCCAGGATGGTCTTTTCGGTACCGCGGTCCACCTGGTTTAGCACTTTGACGACCGTCTCCACGCCGCCTGCCCGGGCGTACTCCTGGTTCGTCAGGGTGGAGAGTTTGCGCTCCAACACGTGCTCCACCTGCTGGATGATCTCCGGTGAAGTGCTGTCCATGAGGGCCATGCGTTTGGCCACATCGATCTGTTTTTCCGGCGGCAACGCCGACAGGATTGCCGCAGCCTGTTCGGGTTGGAGGTAGGCGGTCACCAGCGCGATCGTCTGCGGGTGTTCGTTCTGGATGAAATTAAGAAGCTGTGCCGCATCCATCTTGCGGGCAAAGTCAAACGGCCGCACTTGAAGCGAAGCCGTCAGGCGGTTGATTATGTCGAGGGCGCGCTGGGTCCCGAGGGCCTGTTCCAAGACTTCCCGTGCGTACTCAATTCCCCCTTGGGCAATGTACTCGCGGGCCAAGCAGAGCTGATGAAATTCTTCCATTACCCGGTCACGCACTTCCGGCTCGATGCGCCGCATGCTGGCAATCTCTAAAGTTAGCTCTTCAATCTGGTCCTCCCGCAAGTACTTGAGAACCTTGGCCGAAAGCTCCGGACCCAGAGAAATCAAGAGAATGGCTGCTTTCTCTTTGCCCGCCAGTGCCCGTCGCACCGTTCATTCCTCCTCTATTCGCTTAGCCAGGTGGCAAGTAGCTGCGCCACCTCCTGCGGGTGCTGACGCGCCAGGCGCTCTACTTCTTTGCGAATGCGTTCCTGCTCGCTTTCCTCCCGAGCAGGTGCCGCCTCTTCGACCGCAGCCTGACCAGGCAGCGGAATAACTTCGGCCGGCCTCCGCCGTCTGAGCCGCCAGATGACGACCCCAGCCAAGAGAAGGATCGCCGCCCCACCTACGGCCGAGGTCAGGAGGCGTCTGTTCCGCGCCGCCTGTTCTGCGGCCGCCTGCTCCGCCAAAATCTGGGCCGGCGACGGCGCCTGGAAGGGGAAGGAAACTACACTGATCTGATCCCCCCGGTCGGGCTGCAAGCCCACAGCATTGGTAACCGCCGTTTGAATGGCCTGTTGTTGCTCGGGGGTAAGGTCGCCGTTCACCATCACGGCCACGCTCAAGCGCCGGACGCTACCTGGGGCTACGACCAAGTGCTCCCTGGTCTGATTAACCTCGTAGTTACGCGTAACTTGCCGCTCTTCGTAATAGCTGGGTCCACCTGACCGGGTCTGGTACGTAGGGGGTACGTTGGGGGAAGTACCCGGAATACCCTGGGGACCCTCCCCTTCAAAGGTCTTCTGAAGCTCCTGAATGCTGCGCAGGATACCTTCTTCGTTGGCCACCGGCTGAAAAAATTCGCTGGTAACCTCGCGCTTGTCAAAGTTAAGCTCGGCCTTAACCCTCGTTACCACATTGCCCGGACCCAAAACGGCTTCCAGCATGGTTTGGGTACTGCGCTCGATTTGGCGCTCTACCGAACGCGTAAGTTCCAGCTGGCTGCTCGTAAGCCCGGCCGGCGTGTTTTCGTCCAGCACTAAATCCGAAAGCACCCGGCCACTCGTGTCCACCAGAGTAATGTTATCCGGCGTCAATCCTTCTACACTGTGCGAGACCAGATGAATAATGGCGCGAACTTTCTCCGGAGCAATTTCTCCTACCGTATCTACCAGGACGGAAGCGGTAGGGGGGCGCGAATCTTTCTGGTACAATCTCTCTTCCGGCAGAACGATCTGCACCGCCGCCGAACGAATCCCCTCCATCTGCTGGATGGTGCGGGTGAGTTCTCCCTGCAGGGCCCGGAGATACTGAACCCGCCGTTCAAAATCGGTAACGCCGAACTTGGTCTGGTCAAAAATCTCAAAACCTACAGCATTACCTTTAGGCAGGCCTTCCATGGCCAGGCGGTTGCGCAGGTCGTAAACCTTGTCGCGCGGAACCAGTACACTCCTCCCGTCACCGCCCAGACGGTAGGGGACCTTGAGTTCTTGCAGACGCTGGGTAATCTCGCCGGCGTCGGCCGGTGCAAGGTTGGCAAAAAGCACATCATAACCGGGGCGGGTGAAAAAAACCACCGCCCCTACCAAACTTAAGCCGAGCAAAACGCCGGCCATAAGCCGCAGCTTGAGACCGGGGCTGGTGTTCTGCCAAAAAGTGCGCGCCCTGGCCCACAGCTGTTTAATGCCGACCTCCATGCCTACCACCTCGCGCGTTTAGACCTGCATGCGCATGATTTCCTGGTAGGCCTCGATAACCTTGTTGCGCAAGGTTTGCGTAAGCTCCAGAGCTAGGGTCGCTTTTTCGGCCGCCAAGATCACTTGATGGAGCTCAATATCTTGGCCGGCGAGGAACTGGCGCATCTTGCCTTCGGCATCTAGCTGAAGCCGGTTGACCTCTTTAAGGTACTGTCCCAAAACTTCGCCAAAGCTCGTCCCCGGAGATTCCTGTTCAAAAGGACGGGAAAGCGCGCTCGGGAAGGTGGTAGCACCCGCCGCCACCACACCGTTCATCGTTTAACTACCTCCTTCCGAGCTCCAGGGCCTTGAGGGCCATCCCTTTGGCGGCGTTGAAGGCAGCCGCATTGGCTTCATAGGCCCGGCTGGCCGAGATCATGTCGACCATTTCTTTCACCACGTTGACATTCGGGTAAAGAACGTAACCCGCTTCATCGGCATCCGGGTGTCCCGGTTGGTAAACCCGGCGCGGCGGGCTTGGATCGAGCACAATCCCCTCTACCCGCACGCCGTGGCCGGGTGCCTGAGCTGCGGCAGCCGCACCGAGAAAGTAGCTAAAGGGCGCCACTTCCCGGGGGGCAAAGACAACAAGCTGGCGTACATACGGCCCGCCGTCTGCCGTGCGCGTGGTTTCTGCATTGGCCAGATTGTTGGCGATTACGTCCAGTCTCAGCCTTTGGGCCGTGAGACCGGAAGCAGCAATATCAAAACTGGCGAACATTCGTCAGCGCCTCCCTTCGCTAATCACCAGCCGCAGGTTTGCCAGATATAGAGCTGCCTGATTGATAAGGGCATTATAGTAAAGGGCGTTCTTGGCCAGTTCAGCTGTTTCCACATCGATGTCAACATTGTTGCCATCGTTGCGATAGCTGGTGCTGGCATCCCGATAAACCATCAGAGTTGGTTGTGCGTCGGGCACCAGGTGCCCTGGGGCGGTAACGGCCAAGGCCAGATGCGGAGCCTCACTTTCTTCGGCCTGGCGGAGAACCTCGGGGAAGGAGACATCCTCGCGTTTGTAGCCGGGCGTATCCACATTCGCCAGGTTATTGGCTATAGCCCGCTGGCGTAGGGCCGCCCAGTCTAGTCCGAGGCTAATTTTGTCCAGCAGTCCGTCGGCGAACACGGCGAAAGGCATGCTCCCACCTCCTTGCCAAATAACAAAATACCCCAGCTGGCAGGACCACTTGGGGTTTCCAGCCAGACGCGCGGCAGCCCGGCTGCCATGGCAAAATGCTACAGGCCCGTGGCTTTGCGTCCCTGGCTTTCGCCAGGTTTGCCCTTTTTCGCTGTCAGCTCGTTCCGCCAGAATGAGGCTCGACCGTTGCCTTGTCTTTTTCCCTCGCCTTTAACTTTCCTTTTTCGGCACGTTTAGCCAAACTCCTGCTGACCAGTATGATTTTACCAGAAATTAAGAGGCCACTTGAAGACAAAAAAAGAGCCTCCTGTTCGAAGGAGACTCCAGCGCCGTAGATATCTTATTTTATCTTTTTAAGCTCGTCCAGAAGCCGGTCGTTCAGCACCTTAATGTAGGTGCCCTTCATGCCCAAGGAACGGGATTCGATCACGCCGGCACTTTCGAATTTGCGCAGGGCATTGACGATAACCGAGCGGGTAATACCGACTCGGTCGGCTACCTTGCTCGCCACCAAAAGCCCCTCCGGCCCGTTCAGCTCTTCGAAGATGTGCACCACCGCCTCCAGCTCGGAATAAGACAGGGTCCCGAGGGCGATCTGCACGGCGGCCTTCTTGCGCGCTTCCTCTTCGATCTCCTCGCTCTTAGCCCGAAGAATTTCCATGCCCACTACCGTGGCTCCGTACTCGGCCAAGATGAGATCCTCTTCCGTAAAGGGCAGTTCGAACTTGGCCACAAGCAAGGTGCCCAGCCGCTCGCCGGCGCCGTTGATCGGTACAATGGTCACTTCCTGGGAAGGTAGGAGGCAACTTACTTCTGCGTCGAAAACACAGTGCCCAGGATCTTGCTTCATAGTGGTAGTGTCGAGCACGCGAAGCAACCGGTCGTTGAAGTCGCCCGGCAGCTTTTCGGCCTTGAGTACCTCGGCTTCCATCACGTCGCAGCGGTAACCCTCTTTTAGGGCATGACCTAAAATTTTGCCGCGCCGGCTCACTACATAGACGTTGGCCTGGATGAGCTCGCTCAAGATGCGGCAAATTTCGTCAAAGTCGACAGGGTGTCCCGCCGACTTTTGCAGCAGGCGATTTAGGGTGCGGGTTTTCTCCAGCAGGTTCATATTCTAGTCCTCCTCTTTTCAGGTTTATAATATATACCGGCTAAGATCCCGGTTCTTGACGATACTTTCCAACTGGCGCCGCACGTACCCGGCATCGATCACCACTTCCTGAGGACCGTTCTCACCGGCCGTGAAGGAAATGTCCTCCAAGACCTTTTCCAAAATGGTGTGCAAGCGGCGGGCGCCGATGTTTTCAGTCTGTTCGTTTACCAGGGTTGCCGTTTTCGCAATTTCTTCTATAGCATCGTCACTGAATTTGACTTTTATACCTTCTGTTTCCAAAAGAGCACTATATTGTTTAATCAAGGCATTTTCCGGTTGGGTAAGGATCCTACGGAAGTCCTCCTCGGTGAGGGGCTTAAGTTCGACGCGTAGGGGAAAACGCCCCTGCAGCTCCGGAATGAGGTCCGACGGCTTGGCCACATGGAAAGCGCCGGCTGCTATAAAAAGGATATGGTCTGTTTTCACCGGCCCGTATTTAGTCATTACGGTACAGCCTTCGATGATGGGAAGTATATCCCGCTGGACTCCCTCGCGGGACACATCTGGGCCGACGCCGCCCTCCCGCCCGGCGATCTTGTCGATCTCGTCAATGAAGACGATGCCGGACTGTTCAGCCCGCTCGATGGCCGTCGCTATGACCTCATCCATATCGATAAGCTTCTGGGCTTCTTCCTGGGTGAGGATGCGCCGGGCGTTTTCTACGGTAACGCGCCGTTTTTTGCGCCGCTTCGGAAAGATGTTCCCCAAGACTTCCTGAAGATTGATCCCCATCTCCTCCACACCGGCGCCGGAGAAGATCTCGAGCATAGGTGGGGTGTTGTCTTCAACTTCAACCTCTACCAGCTGGTCCTCTAACTCGCCGGCCGCCAGCTGCTCTTTTAGGCGCAGGCGCCGTGCCTTCGCCTCCGAAAGGCGGGCGCTGTAGTTCTCCTCCTCCGGGCGCACCTCTTCTTTTACCCCAAACAAGAGGCCTAGGGGATTGACCCCGCCTCTAGGCCGCTCGGGCAGGGGCGCCAAAAGATCCAGCAGCTTCTCTTCGGCCAGCTCCGCCGCTTTAGCCTGCACCTGGGCCATCCGCTCGACCTTAACCATGCGGATCGCCGTTTCCACCAGGTCGCGAATCATAGCGTCTACGTCCCGGCCGACATAACCCACCTCGGTAAACTTGGTGGCTTCCACCTTAACCAAAGGGGCGTTCACCAGCTTGGCCAGGCGCCTGGCTATCTCCGTCTTGCCTACACCGGTAGGGCCAATCATGAGAATGTTTTTCGGGATGATCTCATCTCTGAGCTCAGGCGGCAGCTTTGCCCGCCGGTACCGGTTGCGCAGGGCTATGGCCACGATGCGCTTAGCTTCCGCCTGGCCGACAATATACTTGTCGAGCTCTTCGACAATGGCGCGCGGACGCAGCTCCTCAATCATAAGTTACAGCTCCTCTATAGTGATCTGGTCGTTGGTATAGACGCAGATACCTGCAGCTATGCGCAGGGCCTCCTCGGCAATCTCCCGAGCTCCAAGCTGTGTATGCCTAACCAGGGCCCGCGCCGCCGCCAAAGCATAAGGCCCTCCGGAACCCACGGCCGCTACCTCGTCGTCCGGCTCGATTACCTCGCCGCTTCCTGAGATGATGAGCAAACGTTCCCTGTCCGCTACAATGAGGAGGGCCTCCATCCGCCTCAACATGCGGTCAAGGCGCCATTCCTTGGCCAGCTCCACGGCCGCCCGCTGCAGATTACCGTGATACTCTTCCAATTTCGCCTCGAACTTTTCAAAAAGGGTGATGGCATCGGCCACCGAGCCGGCAAACCCGGCCACCACACTCCCGCCGTGGAGGCGCCGTACTTTGCGCGCGCCTTGCTTCATAATGGTGTTGTTGCCGAAGGTTACCTGCCCGTCGCCGGCCATCGCCACATGACCGCCCCGGCGGACCGCAACGATGGTTGTGCCGTGAAACACCGTTCGCCCCTCCTCCTTTCCGCCCTATGCCCGCGGATGCGCCGCCCGGTATTCGCTGTAAAGACGCCTCCGCGTGACGTGGGTGTAAATTTGGGTGGTAGAGAGGCTGGCGTGGCCCAGCAGCTCCTGCACGCTGCGCAGGTCGGCCCCGTGTTCCAAGAGATGGGTGGCGAAAGTATGGCGCAGGGTGTGGGGGCTCACGTGCAGGTTTAAAGCCGCCGCTTCTGTGTATTTGGCCACCAGCCGCCGCACCTGCCTTACCGTTAAACGCCTGCCCAGGCGGCTCAAAAAGAGGGCCGGCTCCACCACTCCGGCCTTTCCGGCCTTCATAAGCTTGGGGCGCCCCGCACTGAGATAGCGCTTGAGCAAATCCACGGCGCGCCCGCCGAGGAGCACAATTCGCTCGCGCCGCCCTTTACCCAGCACCCGAGCGCAGCCTACAGCCAGGTTGATGTCCTCTAAGTTTAGCGCAACCAGCTCCCCTACTCGGGCACCGGTGGCATAAAGCACCTCGAGCAAGGCTGCGTCGCGCAGCCCCAGCGGAGTCCTGGTGTCCGGAGCCTGGAGCAGAGCTTCTACCTGGTCTTCAGACAAAAAGGTAGGAAGGGTACGGCTGAGCTTGGGGCTGTAAACCTGCTGCGCCTGGTTCTCGCTCCTTCCAGTTCTCTGCTCATGAAAACGGAAAAACGAACGCAGAGCGGCGAGGCGCCGGGCAATAGTGCGGCGGGCATAGCCCCGCTCGTTGAGGTTCCCCAAGTACGCCCGGAGGAAGCCCTGTGGAGGTGAAACCGGGTCTACACCCCGTTCCTGGCAGAAAGCGGCGTAATCTTGAAGGTCGTCCTGGTAACTGGCCACGGTGTAGGGCGAATACCCTCGGTCTTTAGCCAGATACGTTAAGTACTCATCTTGCCAATAGGCCCAGTCCAGCCAAGCCACCTCCTTACCCTCAGTTTGATGGAGTTTTGATACGGCCCTATACTAGCACAAAATGATAATTTAGGCAACACTATAATTCGAAATGTTTCCAATTATTGTCAAACCATGTTAATGACCGCTCGGCCAGCGCCAGGTTACGTTCTCGGCGACCGCGGATTTTCCGTTCAAGCGGCGGGAAAAGGCCGAAGTTCACATTCATGGGCTGGAAGTTACCGAGGCTTGCCGTAGTCACGTAGTGGGCCAGGGCGCCACAGGCGGTTATGGAAGGAAGCACCAACGGCTCGCGCCCCTCAGCCAGCCGGGCAGCATTGATGCCGGCCATTAAGCCCGAAGCCGCAGATTCCACGTAACCTTCTACTCCCGTCACTTGCCCGGCAATGAAAAGCCGCCCGTCCGTCTTTAGCTGCCAGGTAGGAGCCAGGACCTTGGGCGAGGCGATGAAGGTGTTGCGGTGCATCACACCGTACCGGACGAATTCGGCGTTTTCCAACCCTGGAATCAAGCCGAAAACGCGTTTTTGTTCGCTCCATTTAAGCTGGGTCTGAAAACCAACTAGGTTGTACAGCGTCCCTTCCCTATTGTCCTGCCTGAGTTGTACTACGGCGTAGGGTTGTTTGCCCGTGCGCGGGTCGATTAGTCCTACAGGTTTAAGCGGCCCATAGCGCAGCGTGTCCCGTCCCCGAAGGGCCATCTGTTCTATCGGCATGCAGCCCTCAAAGACCTTCAGCTCTTCAAATTCCTTAAGCGGATGCCGCTCGGCCCTGACCAGTTCCTGCCAGAAACGCTCGTACTCTTCTTCAGTCAAAGGACAGTTAAGATATGCTTCTTCCCCTTTACCGTAGCGCGATCCCCAAAAGCAGCGGCTTGTATCTATCGATTCAAGGGTGACGATCGGAGCGACCGCGTCATAAAAGTACAGGTGTTCGGCTCCGGTAAGCTCTCCCAAGCGCGCCGCTAGAGCGTCGGAAGTAAGGGGCCCACTGGCAATCACTACAATACCTTCCGGAATTTCGGTTATTTCCCTTCGCTCGACGGTAACGTTGGGATGCCCGCTCAAAGTTTGGGTTACAAAATCGGCAAACCCCTCGCGGTCCACAGCCAGGGCACCGCCGGCCGGAACGCGGTTCGCGTCGGCAGCGCGCATGATCAGCGAATCTAAACGCCGCATCTCTTCCTTAAGCAGCCCCACAGCATTCTCCAGGGAAGCCGCCCTGAGCGAGTTGCTGCAAACCAGCTCGGCAAACTTGTCTGTATGGTGGGCCGGCGTAAATTTCGCCGGCCGCATCTCTACGAGGCGCACCTTTATGCCTCGCTTGGCGAGCTGCCAGGCAGCCTCGCTTCCGGCCAAACCGGCACCAACGACCGTTACTTCTTGTCCGTTCATGAACCCACCTTCTTCTGCCGTTCCTCTTCGCCCTGTTTGACATCGTCTGTTTTTTCGGTGTACCCGCATTCCTTATTGCTACAGGCCAGATACGGGGCGTGCCGCCTGCTTTCTTTGCGGACGAGGAGCGAGCCACACCGGGGGCAACGTTTTTCGGTAGGCGGGTCCCAGGTGACAAACTTGCAGGCAGGATAGTTTTCGCAGCCGTAAAAACGCCGCCCCCGCCGTGAGATTTTGACCAAGATCTCCCCACCGCATAGAGGGCATTGTATCCCTGTGCCCTCGCGAAGCGGCTTGGTGTTTCGGCAATCTGGAAAGCCGGGGCAGGCTAGGAATTTTCCAAACCGCCCCTCTTTAATCACCATGCGCCGCCCGCAAAGCTCACAGACTTCATCGCTCACTTCTTCCTCCACGCGCACTTCCTGCATCTTTTCTCTGGCCTGCTGCACCTGGTTGGCGAAAGCAGGATAAAACTCGCCCACAACCTGACGCCACTCGGCCTTGCCTTCCTCGATCTGGTCTAGTTTATCTTCCATCTCTGCCGTGAACTTTTCGTCGATGATTTCCGGGAAGTATTCTCTGAGAAGGTCGGTGACCAGATAACCAAGTTCGGTGGGCTTGAGTTTCTTCTGCTCCCGCGTAACGTAACCGCGTTTAATTATCGTCTCTACTGTAGGCGCGTACGTACTGGGCCGACCGATACCCTTCTCTTCCAGCGTTTTCACCAAGGAAGCTTCAGTGTAGGCCGGCGGCGGCTGGGTAAAGTGCTGCTCGGGCACCGTCTTTACCAGGGTCAATTTTTCTCCGGGATGAAGGGGCGGCAAGGCCAGCTCTTTATCTTCGTCATCCGTTTCGCGGCTTTCCTCATACACCGCGGTGTAACCGCGGAACTTGATTTGTGAGCCGGTCGCTTTAAGCCTGAGTTCGCCGGCAGCAATGTCGACGGTGATTTGGTCGTAAACGGCCGGAGCCATCTGGCTGGCCACGAAACGTTCCCAAATTAAAGTGTAAAGGCGTAACTGGTCCCGGGTAAGGTATGGAGCCACATCCTGAGGCAGGCGATTTACCTGGGTAGGTCTAATGCCTTCGTGGGCATCTTGGATTTTACTGCGCGCGGCCGCGAAAGCTCCCGCCCCCTTATATTCGGGGCCATATGTCCGTTCGATATAATCCAAAGCCTCTTGGCGCGCCACAGGTGAGATGCGCGTCGAGTCGGTACGCATATAAGTAATGAGCCCGACGCGGCCCTCTTTACCCACTTCCAGCCCTTCATAAAGTTGCTGGGCTAAAGACATGGTTTTCTTCACTGTAAAGCCCAGCTTGCGCGCAGCTTCCTGCTGCAGGGTACTCGTAGTAAAAGGTGGATGAGGGTTCTTGCGCCGTTCGCGCCGCGTCACATCTAGCACAATTATTTCCTGTTCCTGAAGTTCCTCCACCAACGCCCGGGCTGAAGCCTCATCTTTGATTTCGAGCTTGTCGGCGCCCCGGCCCACCAGGCGCGCAGGAAACTCTTCTTTTGTCTCCTTGGCCAGGTGTACCGTAACCGTCCAATATTCCTCTGGCTTAAAGGCGTCAATTTCGCGTTGCCGGTCGCAGATGAGCTTAACCGCAACCGACTGCACGCGTCCGGCGGAAAGCCCGCGCTTAACCTTGTCCCAAAGAAGTGGGCTAAGGTTATACCCCACCAACCGGTCCAATACCCGGCGGGCCTGTTGTGCGTCCACCCGATTCTGGTCAATAGGCCGCGGGTGTTTGAGGGACTCCCGGACTGCCTGCTTGGTAATCTCGTTAAACTCCACGCGGCAGGGCGAAGATGGGTTCAAACCCAAAAGGTACGCCAGATGCCAGGCGATGGCCTCGCCTTCCCGGTCTGGGTCGGCCGCCAAATACACCTTGTCGGCTTTCTTGACGGCTTCGCGGAGTCTTTTTATAATCTCTCCTTTTCCGCGGATGGTTATATATTTGGGCGTAAAATTATCGTCCACGTCTACCCCAAACTGGCTGCGCGGCAGGTCACGCACATGCCCCATGGAAGCTTCCACGGAATAACCTTTGCCCAAGAATTTCTCGATGGTTTTCGCCTTGGCCGGCGATTCGACGATTAACACACATTTACCCATCCTTACACCCCCACCGCCGTAAGGCGGAGTTTATCCGACTCTTTCCCGTTCTTAAGACCCATTTTTTCCTTTAGGACAGCCGGCAAAACATCTTTCCGGGTAGTTGCCGCACCAGTCCTTTTAATTCCAGCATCATAAGTATGGCAGTGACTTCCTGTACTGTCAACCCAGAAAGGTGCACCAACTCATCAATATGCAGGGCGCGCTCCGAAAAGAAAGAATACACCTTCTCTTCCTGGGTAGTCAAGTCAGGCTTGGCGGCTTCCTCCACCCCTGGAGAAGGAAGGCCTAGAGTGGATAAGACATCCGTTACCTCTTGGAGGAGCTTAGCCCCTTGTTTGATGAGGTTGTTGGTCCCCCAGCTCATGGGACTGGTAATCGGCCCGGGCACTGCTAGCACCTCGCGCCCCTGTTCTAAGGCGCAGTCGGCGGTGATGAGCGAGCCGCTGGTCCGCGCAGCCTCCACGACGACCACGGCACGGCTCAGCCCACTGATTACCCGGTTGCGCCGCGGAAAGTGGCCTGGCTCGGGTGCAGTTCCTAAAGGGAACTCGCTGATGACGGCTCCGTTTTCGGCAATCTCGGCGTAGAGCCGGGCGTTTTCAGGTGGGTAAATGACGTCTAATCCAGAGCCCAAAACGGCCAAAGTGCGCCCCCCGCCAGCCAGAGCTCCGCGGTGGGCACAGCT
>JASKLG010000034.1 GCA_030153805.1 Bacillota bacterium
ACCTGTTCCATTGTTTCCGGTTGGGGTGGGGCGGGCGCCTTTAGCGATGGGAAGCTGACGCTTACCACCGAGTTCGGCGGCTGGCTGGATGAATACATGGACCGGCGCGAGGTAGCCAGGCTTATCAAATACGTGGACGGTATTTACCTGCGCTTTGGTGCTCCGGACACTATCTTCGGTACGGACGAGGAGAAGATCAAGGAGATCCAGCGCCAAGCCGCCCGTGCCGACCTGAGCCTTATCCCGGCCCGTATCCGGCATCTGGGGACGGAAAAATGCTTTACCATTCTGCGCGACATGCGCACCTATTTAGGCGAACGGGTGGAGATTCGCCCCCGCACGGCGGTACGGCGGCTCTTGGTGGAAGAAGGAACGGTGCGCGGTGTGGAGACGGACTCCGGTGAGGAGCTTAGCGCCCGCTACGTTATTGTAGCGCCGGGGCGCGAAGGTGCGGAATGGTTCGCCGCCGAGGCCGCCCGCCTGGGCCTCAAAACGGAGGTCAACCCCGTAGACATCGGCGTGCGCGTGGAGGTGCCCGCGGTGGTTCTGGAGCACCTCACCGACGTAATCTACGAGTCGAAGTTTATTTTCTTCTCTAAAGCCTTCGACGACCGCGTGCGCACTTTCTGCATGAACCCGTACGGCGAGGTGGTGCTCGAGAACAACGGCGGTCTCTTCACGGTGAACGGGCACTCCTACGCGGAAAAACGCACGGAAAACACCAATTTTGCCCTCCTTGTAAGCAAGACCTTTACCGAACCCTTCCGCGAGCCCATCTCCTACGGCAAGTACATCGCCCGCTTGGCCAACCTCCTGGGCGGTGGCGTGCTGGTACAGCGCCTGGGCGACTTTCTCTCCGGCCGGCGTACCACGCCGGAGCGCCTGCGGCGCGGGATGGTGGAACCCACCCTGAAAGCGGCCACGCCGGGGGATCTCAGCCTGGTCTTGCCTTACCGGCACCTGGTGAGTATTATTGAGATGTTGAAAGCTCTGGACGTGGTGGCGCCGGGCGTCTTCTCGCGTCACACCCTGCTTTACGGGGTGGAAGTGAAGTTCTACTCCTCGCGCCTTGAGCTCACCAGCGAGCTCGAGACGGGGGTTAAGAACCTCTTCGCCGCCGGCGACGGCGCAGGGATTACCCGTGGCCTGGCCCAGGCTTCGGCCTGCGGGGTGGTGTGTGCCGCCGCCATAAAGAAGCGGGAAGGGCTAGAATAGCTAGGTTTAGAAATGGAGGTGGGCGCATGCCCAGCACGGTGATAGTAGGGACCCAGTGGGGCGATGAGGGGAAGGGCAAGGTAACCGATTTCCTGGCAGAGCGCGCTGATGTGGTGGTGCGCTACCAGGGCGGAAACAACGCCGGCCATACGGTGGTGGTGGGTGAAGAGGAATTTCGGCTGCGCCTGGTGCCGTCGGGTATCTTGTACCCAGAAAAGCTCTGCCTGTTGGGTAACGGCATGGTGATCGACCCCGAGGCCCTGGTCACGGAGATGGAAGAACTCGAGGCCAGAGGCGTAAGCACGGCCAACCTCAGGATCAGCGACCGGGCCCACCTCATCCTTCCATATCACAAGCGGCTCGATGAACTCGAAGAGATGGGTCGCGGGAAAGGGAAAATCGGCACCACCGGCCGCGGCATCGGCCCGGCTTACAACGACAAGTCTGCCCGCATCGGCATCCGCACGGCAGACCTTCTGGACCCGGCCGAGTTTCACGAAAAACTCAAGGCCAACGTGGAGCTAAAAAACCATTACTTAAAGCAAGTGTTTGGCGCTGAGGGCTTTTCCGCGGCGGCCATCGAGGAACACGTTCTGGCACTGGCCGAAAAATTCAAGGACCGCATCACCGATACCAGTGTCGTTCTCCACGACGCCTTGTGTGCCGGCAAGAATGTCCTCTTCGAAGGCGCACAGGGCACCTTCCTGGACCTGGATCACGGCACCTATCCCTTTGTTACCTCTTCTCATCCGACTGCCGGCGGCGCCTGCATCGGGAGCGGCGTGGGGCCTACGGCCATAGGCAAGGTCATCGGAGTGGTCAAGGCCTATACCACGCGCGTCGGCTCGGGGCCTTTTCCCACCGAGCTCAGAGACCCCATCGGAGACCGCCTGCGCGAGCGCGGCCATGAGTTCGGCACGGTTACCGGGCGGCCGCGCCGCTGCGGTTGGTTGGACGCCGTTATGCTGCGTTACGCAGCGCGCGTGAGCGGGCTCACCGGCATCGCCATAACCAAGCTTGACGTGCTTGATGGATTGGATAAGATTAAGATCTGCACTGGTTACCGTATTAAGGGCGAAGTGACCGAGTATTTCCCCGCGAGCCTTAAGGCGGTAGAAAGTGCCGAACCGGTTTACGAAGAACTGCCCGGCTGGAGCGAGAACATAGGTGGTGCCACCCGGTTTGAAGATCTTCCCTCAAACACCCGCCGCTATTTGGACCGTATTGCCGAGATCGTAGGCGTTCCCATTATCCTTGTCAGCGTAGGCCAGCGCCGTAACCAAACGCTGGTCCTCGAGGACCTTTTCTGATCCGGGGCATTCACGAGGTACTCACGACGTCAACTCAGAGACATGCGTAATACGCATCCCCCTGGGTTGCATTTCGTCGTGAGCCAGCCAACACTCCTTCGGATAGATTCCTAAGTGATTGCGCCCCTTGACACAACCGCGCACCTGTGGTAGCATAAGAGGGTGCAGGCGGGCCATTAGCTCAGTTGGCAGAGCACCTGACTTTTAATCAGGGTGTCCCGCGTTCGAGTCGCGGATGGCCCACCAAACATATTAAGATTTCTAGCCCTCAGGTTAAGATAAAGGTGAAGTCCCTTCTTTAGTAAAGAATGAAAGCGCCGGGAGCGATCCCGGCACTGTTTTTCAAATTCGGCCTGTCGCCTGCCGGGGCTTTCCTCGTGATGCAAAAGCAAAGTAATCTCGACTCGGAGGGTCAAAGACAATGTTAACGCCTCGGGCGCGAACAATGCTGAGGGCGGCAGGTGAAGTTGCAGGCGCGCTTGCAAAACTGTGAAGAGTGGAGTATAATAAAACCGACGAGCGGAAGTAGCTCAGCGGTAGAGCATCGGCTTCCCAAGCCGAGGGTCGCGGGTTCGAATCCCGTTTTCCGCTCCACTTTTTTTATTCTTAATTGGGGTCACCTGCCGCAAAGGCGGGTTTTTTGTTTAAGACACTGTAGCAGCGCTATGTGAGCTGGAGGAGCCGGGGTGCTGCGCGCAGAATAAAAACACAAACAGCACCTTAGGAGCGCCAAAGATACCAAGGCAAACCAAATACACAGACAGAAGGGGGTTGGCGAAATGCGGAGAGTTAAGGTTACAGTGGAGTCCATTGCCGGTGAGTGCGCGGCGGGTTGCCGAATAGGCGATGTGTTTTATTACGACGATGGGAGTATTACGGTGGAAGGTACGGGGACCAAACTCTGTGCCTATGGCTTAGCCGCTATCACGCCTTACCTGGCCGCATATTGCCGTGGTGGTGAACAGGGGGACTGGATCGGCACCATCGAGCGCCTGGCCTGTCCTGACCCGGTAAATAAGGTCACCTACCGGCTGGAAAGGATTCGGGAATGAAGACGTTTTCAAGGGTCGAGAAACCGCGTATGAAAGGGGTGGGATAAATTCCCACCCCTTTGCCGCTAGATGTGTTCCTTGCGATTAATACCCGGCCGCCAGAGCGGCGTCGATGCGGGGACGGTCGAAACCCACTATGATCTCGCCGTTGATGTCCAGCACGGGCACGCCCTGCTGGCCCGACTTGCGGATCATCTCAATGGCGGCCGCCCGGTCGCGGCTTACATCAATGTCTTCGAACGGAACACCCCGCGACGCCAGGTAACGTTTTGCCGCTTGGCAGTACGGACATGTTGGTGTGCTATAGACTTTTACTGACATAAGGGTTTCCTCCTTCTCAAGCATTGCAACCCCCATACCCCGGGGGAGGTTCCTCGTAACTATTCTACTTCACACCGCACCTTCTGTCAAGTAGGTTCGGGGGCCCCATAACAATTAAAGAAGACAAGCCAGCTTTAGAGGTTGGGATGATTCACTAGTTTCCGGGCCTGCGCATATCCTGGTAACAGAACTGGATTCCTACTAAGAAAAAGGAGGCTGTTGGTATGCCTGAGGATGCCAAGGCACAGGGTTTGCAGCAGCTTAGGCTAGCCCGGGCCTACGTGCCCTTTCAGGTTTACACGACGCGCTTGGATCCCCTAGAGGGCCTGCGGCGCGGTACAATTTTCCCTGAGCTATATATGCCTTACCGCCCTCGGGATTGGGAGAGGGGGAGTAACGAATGATGCCGGAACAGGCTCAGCTCCTGACTCAAATAATGGCCCTGGAGTTTACCGCGGTGGACCTAAACCTTTATCTCGATACGCACCCTGACGACCAGCGGGCGCTCATGGATTACAACAGCACGGTGCAGGAACTTGCTATCCTCAAGGATCAATATCAACGCCGCTACGGCCCGCTCACGAATTTCGGCTATGCGCCCAGCCAGTACCCGTGGGCTTGGGTGAACGATCCCTGGCCGTGGGAAGTATCCTTCTAGCACCCGGGCCCGAGGAGAAAAAAGGGGGAAAAGAAGTATGTGGATATACGAAAAAAAGTTGGAATACCCGGTGCGGGTAAGCGGCCCCAATCCACGGCTGGCTAAAGCCATAATAACCCAATATGGTGGACCAGATGGGGAATTGGCCGCTTCGCTGCGGTACTTGACCCAGCGCTACAGCATGCCCCTCAGCCAGGCTAAGGCCGTCCTTACCGATATTGGAACCGAAGAGCTGGCGCACATGGAGATTGTTGCTACCCTGGTGTATAACCTTATCCGCGATGCCAGCATTCAAGAAATCCGCGCTGCAGGCATGGACAACTATTATGCCGACCACGACAAGGCCCTCTATTTTGTCAATGCCTCGGGTGCTCCCTGGACGGCCGCCTACATCCAGTCGAAAGGCGACCCGATTACCGACCTTCATGAGGATATGGCGGCGGAGCAGAAGGCCCGTTCCACTTATGAGTACTTGATCCAGCTATCCGACGATCCGCTCGTTACCGAGACTCTGGCCTTTCTGCGGGAACGTGAAGTAGTCCACTACCAGCGCTTCGGAGAAATGCTCCAACTGGTTTATGAGTGGCAGGGAAGCCGCCACATCTTCTAACCCGCACCTGACCGGCAATCCGTCCGAGATCCCCTAGATCCTGCCGGACACCCTAAAGAGGCTGCCGACTTCTACTGTCGGCAGCCTCTTTCGTTACCGACGTCTGATTAACCTTTTTTGTTTTGGGAGGACTTCTCCGCTGGTTAGACAATACATACTTTAGGGGTTCTTGACAAAACCGGCCAGCTAACGGCCTAAGGAGAAACGTAGCCATGAGCTTAGGGAAATTCAGCAAAGAATTTGAAGTTCACTATTATGAGATTAACAGGTTTGCCGAAGCGACTCCTACGGTCATCTTAAATTACCTGGAGGAAACGGCCGTATCTCATTCCGAGGCGGCCGGTGTGGGATTGGCCAAATTGAAAGCCCAAGGAGTAGGTTGGGTGCTGAACCGTTGGTTCCTTACAATGGACAAGTTCCCGGTTTGGGGAGAAAGGGTGACGGTGGAAACCTGGCCGTCCAGTTTTGATCGTTTTTTGGCGACCCGCGAGTTCCTCATTAAAAACTCTGCAGGAGAGGTTATCGGCAGGGCTTCTTCCCGCTGGCTTTACTTGAGTCTCGCGCGCAAGAGGCCTGCCCGCATTCCGGCGGAATTTGCACTATCTTACGGGATAAATCCGGAAAGGGTAGTGACGGAACCGTTTCCCCAATTGGACCCAGTAAAAGAAGCGGCCATAAGCAAAGCCTTTGCAGTCCGCAAATCTGACATCGACACTAACCAGCATGTAAACAACACGAAATACGTAGAGTGGATGTTGGAAGCAGTTCCCGAGTCAATAGAAGAGGATTTTACCCTCTCCCTTCTCGATATCGAGTACAGGAAAGAAACGACCTTTGGCGCGGTCGTTTCCTCTCTGTGTGTAGAAGCTGCGCGAGGAAACGGTTGGATTGAGTTTATTCACAGTATCGAAGGCGAGCAAGGTGTTCACTTGGCGCTGGCCCGTACCAGATGGCGAAAAAGGTAACCGGGCAGCCCCAAAGGCGGCCGGCCAGAATAAGTAGCCGCGCTGAGAGACTTTGACCGGTTCCGAAGTATGAGGAACTTTCGATCTCTTCCCGTCGTCTATTGAGGTGAGAACGGCAGCGGCATTAAACCTGACCGAGCGGTCAATAAAAAAGGAGGGGTACCCCGGCCTACTCCAAAAGCGTGCGACACATAGGGGAAAATTTTAGGGATTAAGGAGGGTAAGAGTATGACCCGCGTGTTGCTTGTCATGTTTATAGTAGCGGCCCTTGTGCTGGCTGCGCCCCAGCCTACGTTTGCTGCGCCGGTACCTAAGGTGAGTCTGGAAGAGGCCGTGGCGGCGGCTAAGGCGGCCTTTACCATCCCGCCTGCCTTTACCGAATTTAGCTCCAGTTTTTCCACTTACGGCGGCCGCCCGCGCTGGGAGCTACGGTGGAATGCCCCAGCGGACAGCGTAGCCCCCGGCAGCATGAACGTTGTCGTGGACGCTATAACCAAAGACATTCTGGGGATGCACCTTTGGCAGGAAGATTCTACTCCAGGGGCGCTTCTTCCCAAATACAGCCGGGCTGAGGCGGAAAAGGTGGCCTGGGAGTTCGCTCAAAAACTCCAGCCCCGCTTTACCGAAACCAGGCCGGCGCCGGAGCCGGATACTTTGCCGTACTGGGGCGGCTGGGTAAGCCGGTATACCTTGTTCTTTGAACGGCTGATAAACGGCGTGCCCTTCCCCCAGAACGGGATTAGGGTCGAGGTAAACGCCAATACCCTCCAAGTAGTTGACTATTCCTTCAAGTGGGACTACGATCAGGAGTTCCCAATGCCGGATAAAGCCATAGACGCGGCCAAAGCCCAGGCAGCCTTGCTGGGTAAGGCGGCACCACGTCTGGTGTACTTCCGCCCCTCCGGCAACGGGGAGAAGGAGCGGCCGGTCCTACTCGTTTATGATGCCCCGTATGCCGGCCGCTACGGCGTGGACGCCCTAAGTGGAGAAGTCATAGCCCTCGACCCGTACTACTACCCTATGGCCAAGGGCGATCTCGCCGGGGCCGAAGGCCTGCACGCGGCCGATGAGGTTATAGAGGTACCCCTTACCCCGGCCGAGGAGGCCGAGGTGAAGGAAATGGCCGGGTTCCTGTCCCAAGAGGAAGCCCTGGCCAAGGTGCAGGCCGCAGTTCAGGTGCCGGCCGGATTCAGGCTCGAGAACGCTTCCCTTAGTAAGAATTGGGAGTACCCCAGCCAAAGGCAGTGGACTTTTAACTGGGCGTTAACTTCTACAGATGCGGGCGCAAAGAGTGGATACCTTAACGTAAGCATTGATGCCCGTACGGGAGAGCTTATTTCCTTTAACCGTTACATCTTTGACCCGGCAGAGGAGAAAAAAGAGCAGGAAATCAAGTATAGTAGAGAGCAGGCGAAAAAACTCGCCTCCGGTTTCATCGCTAAAATCCAGCCCGATCGTTTCGCGACTTGTGCAGAGGAACCCGAAGAGCCTGTGATACCCTTCATGGAAGAGAAGATTCCTGAGGTGCGTTCCTACTCCTTCCGGTGGGCCCGGATCGTGAACGACATTCCCTTCCCGCAGCAGGGATTTTGGGTTACGGTGGATGCGGTAACCGGCGAAATAACTTCCTACCGCATGACCTGGGCCGATTTAAGCTTTCCTGTACCGGAGGGGCTTCTCGGGCAGGATAAGGCCAACCAAGCCCTCCTGGCTAGGAGCCCGCTTACGCTGGAATATGTGACCGTTCCCGGCCTGGACTTCCGTTCCGGCACGGATAAGCCGCCGGTGCGCCTGGTGTACCGCCTGCGCGGCGCGGTCGGGGTCCGCCGTTTCGATGCGAAGAGCGGTGCGGCGCTGGACTGGAACGGCAACCCTCTGCCCGAGGGGAAACCGGCCCCCTTCAGCGACGTCGCCGGGCACCCGGCGGAAGGCGATATTCAGCTCTTGGCCGAACGGCAGATTGTTACCGGAGCACCCGACGGCAAGTTCCACCCGGATGAGCCTAGCACCCAGGCGGATTACCTGGCGATGCTCCTTCGGGCCACGGGATTCCGGCCGCAGGGACAGGATTGGAAAGGGAGCTGGTATGAACCTTACGAACGGGAAGCTCGCCGCCGCGGCCTCCTCAAGGGAGACGAGGTCTTCGCCGCCGACCAACCTATAAGCAGAGAGCAGGCCGCGGTTTGGACGGTCCGGGCTCTAAACCAAGATCGTGTAGCGTCTCTAAGCGGCATCTGGCAGGTACCGGCCAAGGATGCCGCAATCATCAGGTACCAGGGTCACGTAGCCCTCTACCTCGGCCAGGACCTCGACCCCGACCGGCAGGAGCTCTTCCGCCCTGACGCACCCCTTACCCGCGCCCAGGCGGCCCAGGGAATCGTGCGCTTCCTGCGCCTGCCGCGTGCCTAGACCGGAAATGCGAAGAAACCCGGGGTTTATTTCCCCGAGTTCCGTGTTACTCTTTGAGGTTTCAAGGGGCACACTTCCGTATATCGGCAAGAGCCAAGCTACAACTTCTTGATGTAGAAGGCTAAGGGTCGCCGTCACGCCAGTAATCCGGGATATCGCCACAATGAATGTACCCTTTTGCTTCGTAAAAAGCACGAGTGTCCTTTGTGTAGTCTAAGGGGGAGGTCCAGACCGCGATTAGGCGCGCGCCCAGCTGACGTAAGCGTTCTTCTACGAAGCGTAACATTTGGCTGCCCAGTCCCCGGCCGCGGAAGGCGGCATGCACCTCAGGCCCCGGGCCATTTCTTTCCTACCTTCCGGCCGGCTCTACCATCCTTTGACCGTTTCCAGCACCTCATCCGGTACCCTGCCGGCAGTAACATCGGCCAACGCTTCTTCGATTATTTTGAGACCCTGCTCGAGTTCGGCTTCGGTAATGACGAGGGGCGGCTGGATTCTCAGTACCGAATTGCTGAAGAAGGAAAGGAGCAGCCCTTTTTCCCAGGCGCGGTAGCATACTTTGGCCGCCTCTTTGTAGGCGCGTTCGCGCGTCTCCCGGTTGGTAACCAGGTCTACGCCGATGGACAGGCCCTTCCCGCGCACGTCGCCGATAAGTTCATAGCGTTCGGCCATCTCGCGGAAACGGGCCATAGCCTGTTCGCCGAGCACGCGGGAGCGTTCTACCAAGTTTTCTTCCTCAATTACTTCGATGGTAGCCAAAGCGGCGGCGCAGGAAACGGGGTTGCCGCCCGTGGTGAAAAGGTGGGCCGGCGCTTCCCAGGCTTGCATGATCTCTTTCCTGGCCACCAGGGCCGAAAGCGGCATACCTGAGGCGATGGCTTTACCCAGGATGAGGATGTCCGGCTCCACGCCGAAATGTTCAATGCCGAACCAACGGCCGGTGCGCCCGAATCCCTGCTGCACTTCTTCGGAGACGAAAAGGATACCGTGCTCGCGGCAGAGCTTGTACAATCCCTGCACGTACTCCGCAGGCGGAACGACGATCCCGGCGTCACCCTGGATGGGCTCCATGATCACTGCTGCCACTTCATCGGGCGGGATGTAGTTGGCAAAGGCAAAGCGCACGTATTCTAAGCAGTGGAGCCCGCAGCTGCCGTACTTGAGACCGAACGGGCAACGGTAGCAATCGGGGTAAGGAATGTGCTCTATCTCCGGAAGAAGAGGGCCAATCTTACGGCGCATATTCAGGCTAATGGCCGAGAGGGTAATCGAGCCGTAAGTAGAACCGTGATAGGAGCGAATGAAAGAGATGATTTTCGGCCGGCCGGTGTAGGCGCGGGCGAGTTTTATTGCGCCGTCATTAGCATCGGAACCGGTGAGGCCGAAGGCCACCTGCTTGGGGAAGTCGCCGGGGGTAATGCGGACGAGGGCCTGGGCCAAGCGGACCAGCGGCTCATGGTACATGTAGGCGGGGGTATAATGAATGAATTCGGCCGCCTGCTTTTGGACGGCGGCCACCACCTTGGGATGGGCGTGGCCGGTGTTTAAGGCGGCGGCGCTGGCGAGAAAGTCAAGATACTCGTTTCCGTCGGCGTCCACTACGGTGGAGCCGTGACCGCTCTGCACCGCCAGTGGGTAATAGGGCATGCGGGAAGCGGGGGAGAGAACTTCCTTGTCCTCGGCTACAATTGCCAGGCACTTTTCCAGCTTGCGCACGGTAGCACCTTCCTTCCGTTACCGGGTATAGTAATCACCGTAAAATTCGCCGCCCGGGCGGCAATTCCTTCTCTTCCAGCTCGTAAACCCAAGCGATCACGGCGGCTACCACCTGGTAAAGCTCGGGCGGAATTTCTTCGCCCACCTCCAGGCCGGCCAGAGCCAGGGCCAGCTCGGGGTCCTCGTAAATAGGCACTCCTGCCGCGCGGGCCCGCTTAAGGATTTGCTCGGCTATAGCGCCTCGCCCGCCGGCTACCACGCGCGGCGCATTATTCCGGGACGGGTCGTAGGATAGGGCGGCGGCAGATTTAATCTTTTCGCTCATACTATTTTTCCCTGCCTTTAAACCGATACGTCCAATCCCTGGTATTGAGCTTTCTGGGCGGGGCCAAGGACGTCCAAGACCGTACCGATGTTCCGCCGGCTCACCCTGAAGGCGGCCAGATTAAAGCCAAGCTTATCCAGGCGGGCGGCGAGTCTTTCCCTGGCGCTTTGGGCCAGCTTGAGGGCAGTGGGGTCAGAGGAGGAAACGTAGGCGGCGATGTTTTTCCCGGTCAAAGTGAGCCCCACCCAGATTTCTCCCCAAGCGCGGGTGGTAAAGCGCAGGATCAGACGCGGGACCCTCTCCTCTATGGGTGCGCTTTCCTTGCGGTCGAACAGCACGTAGAGTTCCCCTTCGCCTTCCCGGGCGCGTAAAGAGAAAAAGCGCACGCTTTCCTGGCCGGGGATAAGCGGCAGCGCCTGGTTGAGCGCAGCCTGACCTTCCGGGCGCGCATCCGCGCGGCGAAGAAGATAAGAGAGCGCGTCGGCCAGTTTTTGAGGGTCGTGGGACAGGCTCAATGTTTCCAGCCAGGCACGCGCCTCCCAGAAGAGAGCCCGTTCTTCCTGGGGGACGTCCCGGGCTTCGTTCAAAAACCGGCGGGCCAGCGCCGGCTGAAGCGGTAGGCGCCATTTAACGAGGGTGCGTACCAGCTCGTCGACCTCGGAGGTGCTCGGCAGGCCCAGGGCCGCCGCGACGTCGGCGAGGCGGCGTTCCTCGGCACGTGGCTCCGCTAGCAGCCTAAGCTCAACCAAGGTGGGCTTGGCCTGCTCCACGCGCACCCAAAAAGTTCCGACGGTTGGCGGAAGGGAGCCGCGGGCGGTAAGGACCTGTCCGGCCAGGCGCACCTTGGCCTCGCCGGCTGCAAGCGACAGCACTTCCATGAGGAGCACCCGGCCTGGTTGCAGCGCCGAAATTGGTGGCCCAACGCCGGTTGGAAGGCCGGAAGGGCCTATGGGTCCCAGCTGCAGGGTGAACTCCATAGCATCACCTCTTAAAGATTTTATCGGCAAAAGGAGGGTTCTCTTGCTTTTTCTGACTCTAGGCAGTAAAATGTTAGTGAAAAATCGAATCGGTGATGGAGCCCACCGAAACCGCTTGCCGGCGTGATGGCCCCTGCTGGATAACATCCAGCAGGGGTTTTGTGTTTACTAGCACTGTTTCCTGAAGCATTAAAAAGGCGAAGCCTATCCGATTGTAGTCAGCCAGCTCCTGCAAGGCATTGGTAAAGAACTTCTTTCTTATCGCCCCACGTTAAGGAGATGATCAGAGTGTGGTTTCGGGACCAAAAACATGAAATGTCTTACAAGAACCTGGTAGCTAAACACTGTGCGAACGAACAGAGCTCGGGCTATTTGTCCGCACTTTATATCCTTGCCGCCCTGAACAAGAACGGGCTTCTGGAGACCGTCGATGTTCCGGAGTGCGGCCTAAATTTTGATCTCTTGCTGGACGCAGCCCTCTCCTGGAGTGCTGGGGAAAGAGCTCTTCTAAGGATAGCCGCTACGCTTTACAACCCCTACATGTGGCCGACGGCAATAGACGACGTCTTCCGACATCTAAATCAAACAGATTTTGAAACCGCGTTGCAGGCTCTGCGCTTGAAGTACGGCCGTGAATCTGGCATGGGGTTTGAAACCAGTTCCAGAACCGCATAATGGGAAAGGGGGACTAAGAAAGGGAGTGAAGGCGCTCGAAGCATAACCGGTCCTTTCTTGAGCACCTTAGGGGTTAGCGCCGGATTACTGGGTTTGATTCCTGGTTTTGGCAAGTCTCTTGGTCCTCAGCCAACGAGGAGACGAGGCTAATCGCTTCCTCCCGGAGCCACAGAATTCCTTTCTTACTGCCTACGATGTCTACTTCAAGGCGTCAGTTGTACAGGCCATCGGCTATATTTCTGGGCGGGAAAGGTTCGTGTTCCTTAATCCTTTATGGAGGTGGAAGGTATGCATCGTACCCTGTTAACGCTGTTCCTAGTGTTTTTGAAAATAGGCGCGGTGATGTTCGGTGGACACTACGCCATGATCCCGATACTGAAGGACGATGTCATTGGCAAATATGGATGGATAAGTGAAAAAGAGTTCTTAGACTTGTGGGCGATCGCTGAGTCCACACCAGGCCCCACGGCACTCAATACAGCCACGTACGTGGGCTACAAGGTTGCTGGATTGATGGGGGCGGTAGTGGCTACAGCAGGTGTTGTGATCGCACCTTTCATAACGATAGTAGCTATAGCTGCTGGTCTGCGCAAGTATTACGATCACCTGGTTGTGCGGAGCATCCTTTATGGTCTTCGGGGAGCGATAATAGCCCTTGTGGCATCGGCGCTGATGTTTCTTGTCACCGGGGCCTATAAAGGGCTCAACGCCTCACAGGCCGTGGCCACGACTGTGATAGCCGTTGCAGCGTTTG
This sequence comes from Bacillota bacterium, assembly GCA_030153805.1. Classification (GTDB taxonomy): domain Bacteria; phylum Bacillota; class DTU030; order DUMP01; family DUMP01; genus DUMP01. The sequence goes on from JASKLG010000034.1 coordinate 12,988, forward strand.
CGTTTGTTGCTCTGTTAAAACAGAACCCACTTGTCGCGCTAGGGCTCTCAGCCCTGGTGGGCATTGTTGTTGGGTTTTTCGGCCTCTGGGGGTGACCAAACTCACTGTCAGCCAGCAGCCCTGCATCTGTCGGGAGTAGCCGGGTGGTTTCCAACGCTGTGCTCTAGGCCCACCGGCACTCGCTTTAACGCGAACAACGCCTAGCCTGGGGTCTGACTAAATTAATAGAGGGCAGGAACATGCTTATCAAATTTTGCCCGTACTGTTGGTCTCCCAATACAGCTGACGGCACCCGCTGCGCTGTCTGCGGCGCTGACATCTTACCTCTCCGAGACGAATCATACGCAGAAAAGCTTGTCTGGGCTCTCAACCATCCTGTGGCCGAAACCCGTCTGCGGGCCGTGTCCCTCCTCAGCCAACTAGGAGACGAGGCTAAACGCTTCCTCCCGGAGCTACAGAATTCCTTTGTTACTGCCGACGATGTCTACTTCAAGGCGTCAATTGTACAGGCCATCGGCAATATTGCTGGACGGGAAAGCTTTGCCTTCCTTATCCGGTGCCTGGAAGACCGAAGTTTCTTGGTAAGGTTGGCTGCGTTGCGTGCCTTGGCTGGAATACTTCGCGAGTTATCCCTGAAGCAGCGATTTGAGTTAAAAAAGAAGCTCGAGCAAGTCATGCTTGAGGAAGAGAGCGCCCGTGTGCGGGAAGAGGTTCTCCTGTTGATGCCTTCTCTGGCACGGGTAAAGCCATGATCAAAAAGGGCGCCCCCAGGAGCCGTTACTTGGAGGCGCCCTCTTCGTATTTTAGGACCTCAACATCTTCAATTGTTAAGAGGCTTCCCGATAAACACTCTTGAAGAAACGGCAGTATCTTCTCAATGTACGGCTCGGTGTCCACGATTTCAACCAGGATCGGCAGATCCGAGGAAAGCGCTAATAAGCGCGCCGAATGGATGCGACTCGTAGCCCCGAAGCCCTCGATTCCTCGGTATACGGTAGCCCCAGCCAGCCCTAGCTCCCGAGCTTTTTTGATGATCCAATGGTAAAGAGGCTGCCCTTGATAGTGGTCTGATTCGCCCAGGTAGATTCGCAAACGCTTCGCTAATCCGGGTTTCAAGCACGATCCCTCCCCTTGAGCTAGCTTTCGCTCAAATGCCGGATACGAACTTGGCCAGCACGCTGCCGAAAAAGGTGCCCAGAAGGCCCAGAATAACCGTAATGATTACGTTGAGCGTGGCGTTAAGGAAGAGCCCTTCTTGGATAAGAAGGAAGGTTTCGAGGGCAAACGTGGAAAAGGTGGTAAAGGCACCCAGAAAGCCAACCGTAAGCCCGTTTCGCCAGACGGGATTGAGACTGGACTCCAGGCTCAGGACGTACATGAAGCCCAAGGCAAAGGCGCCGCCTACGTTAATGACTAAGGTGCCGATTGGGAACCCGTCACCAAACAGGTTTTGTATCCAAAGCGACAAGAAATACCGCGCAAGTGCTCCCAAAGAGCCACCCAGAGCAATTCCCAGTATTACGTCTAACGCCATGTGTGCAACCTCGCATTTCCAGTGGTATTAGAGCTCTAATTATTTTTAGCTGGGTTCCTTCGTATTCCTACTCGACTGTGGCGTGCCCGACAACCAGTATGGAACCCGGCTGCGACCGGCGAAACGCTCTACAGCTTTGAGCCACGTTTCTTGTTCTACGCCTTTAGGTTCGTGGGCGAAACGGTAATCTTCTTTGCGAAAGTATTCCTCAAAACCTGCCCGTAAGATGTCCAGCCTCTTTAGTGCATCCCGTAGCAGGAACACGGCGATCTCGGGCTCCTCCGCTTCTTTTAGCACCAGATGGAGGTGAGGAAGGCACAGGCCGTCCGAGGCGGCATACAGACTCCTTTCTGCTTCTCCGTCAAGGAGCCTGAGAAGATAATGGGAAGCGGTGACCTCGGTCTCTTCTAATGTGCGGCAAACAGGACAGGGACGTGTGCGTTGAAGGTCCTTTATGGCCCGCCGGTAAGGCCTGAGATAGAAAGCGCGGACCAACTCCTTTAGCCTTCGGAGCCCCGAGAGTTCCCTTCTGCCCCATGCCTTTTGGAAAGCAGGGGATGAGCCGGAAGCTCTTATGGCTGCCGAGAGTGCCTTCTGCAGCTTGTGGTGCTCGCTGGCGACCAAGAATTCGTAGGTAAAGCTTAGCCGGCGGCCTGTGACTCGCGCAGTTTCCCAGGCGTGATACTCGCAGAAACCTCCCCGGCTCAGGTCTTCTAAAAGGGGCAGCTCGCCGTAGGTTTCGATGACAAACCACCTATAGAACGTGTCGTGTGCCTCCTGCACTGCGGCACAGATGGGACACCCCGGTTGCTTAAATGCTTGTCTTAGCCTTTCTTCGATCATAACGCCTCTCTTCCTTCCGTCCCGGGAAGAGAGACGCCGGAAATATCGGCTTGTATCCTCTGGAGACCGTCTCTTATGCGCCGAAGTTCGGCGACCTGGCGGGCCAAATTTTGAGCGGCTTCTTCGGCCGCCGGGCCCTCCTTGGCCCGCTTTTCCCGAGCAGCAGCCAAAGCACCCTTAAGTCCTTCGGTTAACCCAGCGATCGTTTCAATAAGGTTTTTCTTAAACGTGCGTGCTGTGCTTTCAAGGCGCAGGGCAAAGTCGTGCCGAACACGTCCGCACTGCCTGTCTACCAGCTGCGCAGCCTTATTCTTCATTTCGTCGAGAAGGAGCCTGCGGGCAATTCCGGCGGGAAGAAGGCGGCGGAGCGCCTTGGGCTCAATGGGAAAAAACGGCGGCTCTTCATCCAGCTTGTAGTAAAAGTCATCTCTTACCGCCAGCGCTTCAACTATACCTGCCGGTTTGATGTCCACGGCAAAGAGTTCTGCTACAAGCTTGTGTACCCGATCCAGTATTTGTTTGGTTCGCTCGCTGAAACGCTGCTGGACACGGATGAAATCCGCTAGGATTTTACCGGCTTCCGTTTCGCGGAAGCGGTCCATAAACTCGACGATCAACGCCCGCTGTTCGTCAGCGAGTTCTTGTTCGAGTACGGCCAGCTTTTTCCCAGAAGAATTAGCTATCCTTTCCTCCAGCCTGGAAATTAGCAAAGCGGAAAGTTTTCTTTTGGCCTCGGCCAGATCGTTTTCCAGGGTGGTGAGTATAGTGCGGACTTCCGCATCCAAAAGAACGAGCATGTCCTTCTTTTCTTGCTCCACCTCCAGCAGAAATCTATCCAGGGCCAGAGCCTTCTCCTCAAGCTCTGCTTGGGAAATGCTCAGGGCTTTCTCTTCGACAGCGAGGGCCAACTCCAGTTCATCTACCGCCCTCAACCCAGCTTTGCAGACGGACAAGGCAAGAATCTCTGCCTTTCCCCGGAGGAGAAACTCACCTAAGTCCCGTTCCAGCTCTGGGAGTAGGCTCTTCTTAAGCTTCTCTTCGTCGTGCTCCAGCTTGCCCTCAAGCGCAAGCTTGGCCGACAGCGGATAGATGCGCACCTTTTGCCTCGGAAAGAGAGGCGCGAGCACAGAACTGCAAAAGGCCAAAGATTCCTCTTGTTCAGCCGGGGTCAGCCGGTCCACCTTGTTCTGCACAAAGAAGATCTTGCCCGCGAATTCTGTAACCGCTTGAAGAAAATCAACTTCTTCCTTGCTGATAGGTGGATCGGCGGCCAGGAGAAAAAGTGCCGCATCGGCTTTGGCCAGCCACTCATAGGCCACGTCCGTGTTGTGCCGGTAAACCGATCCCACCCCGGGGGTGTCTACCAGCACTACCCCGTGCCGGAGGTAAGGGCTAGGATAGCTGATCTCCACGCTTTCCACTTGCTTTTTGTTCAGGGGGTTTTGGGCCTCGGTAACGTACTCCGGAACCTCGTCCACAGAAATGCTGCGCTCGCTGCCGTTCTGGAATCGGACCCTGGCTGTCAATTCATCTCCGTAGCATATCTTGGTGGCAATTGACGTCAGCGGGATGACGCCCATGGGCAATAGAGGAGCTCCGATGAGAGCATTGATGAGGGTAGACTTACCACGCTTAAACTGGCCCAGTATAACAAGGTTGAAGCTGCCGCCCGCGAGCTTTTCCAAGGCTTCTGCCAACAGCCTTTCCGCCTCGGCCTTCTGCTGCTCGCGCGCAACTTCCCGCGCTTCTTTTAGATACTCTTCTAAAGCTGCATAAGTGGTCTCTTGCCGGCTAAAGTGCACCTCTTTTTCACTCCTTTGGATTCAATAAAGATAAAGCCCCTATTGGGCACGCGCCCAATAGGGGCCATCACGCTCTTCGCGATTAAGCGGGCTCCATCGCTGTTATTTATTTTACCCAAGACCGCAGGCTAACGCAAGCTCCACTGCTTCAGGTAGTGTAAACTTTTAGTAGGCGAACAGGAGATCCCGTGTGGGACACAGAAAGAGAGATCTCACACAGGGTTGGTCTGGAAGGCCACCCAAATCCCGG
>JASKLG010000035.1 GCA_030153805.1 Bacillota bacterium
CTCCTTGGCGGACTAGGTCTTTTCATCTATGGAATGAAACTAATGGGCGAAGGGTTGGAGAGATCTGCAGGGGAAAGATTAAAACACTGGCTGGAAGTCCTTACCAAAAACCCGGTGCGGGGAGTTGTCCTGGGCGCATTGGTCACGGCCATAGTGCAGAGCAGCTCAGCGACTACGGTGATGGTGGTGGGCCTTGTCAACGCCGGACTCATGAGCCTGATGCAGGCCGCAGGCGTTATCATGGGTGCCAACATAGGTACTACGGTTACTGCCCAGCTTATCGCCTTCAAACTTACCAGAGTTGCCCTGCCGGCCATAGGGATCGGGACGGCCTTGTATTTGTTTGCCGGCAGGAAAAACTTAAAGTTCGTTGGGCAGGTCCTTTTGGGATTTGGACTCCTGTTTTACGGCATGCAGGTTATGGAAGTGGCCGTAAAGCCTCTGGCCAAGAGCCAGGGCTTGGTGCAGTTTATCGCGAGTTTCAGTACCAAATCCTCTTCTAGGTGTTATAGTCGGTTTCTTGACCACGGGCATTATCCAGAGTAGCAGCGCGACGATCGGAATACTTCAGGCCCTGGCCGGCGAAGGAATAGTGAGCATTTCGGCAGCCTTGCCAATTCTATGTGGTGACAATATCGGCACCTGTGTTACGGCCCTAATTTCCAGCATAGGAGCAAACTTGACTGCACGCCGGGCGGCCATGATCCATTTGATGTTCAATGTCATAGGTACAGTGATTTTCTTGACATTTCTTCCTTTATTTAAACCCTTCGTCCTGTGGACGTCCCAAGATCCTATGCGGCAAATTGCCAACGCCCATACCTTTTTCAATCTGATCAACACGGTCGTCCAGTTACCCTTCGCTGCTATTCTTGTCACGCTGGCTACAACATTGGTACCGGGCCAGGCAGAAGTTGTGGAAAAAGGCGTAAAGTATATAGACGATCGCCTTCTAGAAAGCCCTTCCATAGCCCTTTCCCAGGCGAGAAAGGAAATTGGCCGTATGGGGCAACTCGCCCTGGAAAATCTAAGGAGTGCCTTGAAGCTGGTTATTCGTTTCAATGAAAAGGAAGGCCCGACACTTCGTCAGAAAGAAGCTGTGATCAATGAGCTGGCTCGAGAGACATCCCGCTTCCTCGGACTTCTATTCCAAAAGCCTCTTCTTCCGGCCCAGGCCAACCAGGTTGCCGACATGATAAACGCGATCAACGACATGGAACGGGTCGGCGACCACGACATGAATCTCCTGGAGCTTGCCGAATATCGCGAGGAAAACGCCCTGCCTTTCAGTAGCCAGGCAGTGCGCGATCTTAGCGAAATGGCGGCGTTGGTGGAGCAGAGCTTTGCCGATGCCGTGCAGGCCTTTACGGAAGCTAATCAGGAATTGGCGAACAAAGTCATCGAACGGGAAGATCTTATCGACGAAATGGACCGGCGGCTTAGAGACGATCACATCAAGCGGCTAAATGAAGGCACGTGCAATCCCAATTCCGGGGTCGTATTTCTTGGTGTTATAAGCAACCTAGAAAGGATCGGCGACCACGCCTTCAATCTGGCCTCGTATTTAGTCAAGAAGGACAGACATTACAAGAGGCTGCAGGTTAAGTGAAGTTCTGTCCAAAGAGGTGTCATCAAGAGCCAAATCATCGCATCAATATTACGGAACCAGAGGGCATTGCTACCACCCCAGACGGTTCTCCCTGTTTTTGACCTACAGAGAGGGGTACCGTCTTGTTGCGTGGTGGCAATGCCCTTTTTCTTCCGGGGCGGTCCAACGGATTCTTTGTTAGTGTTCTCTGCACTTGCATTATGCCGAAAACAGTTGGTCCCCGAACCGTTACTGGGGCGGGAGGGGCATAGTCCGTGTGGTTAGTTTTGATAATTCGGAACTTATCAGGAATAGCTCCTTTCCGTAGAAAGGAATGACGATGTTCAGACTTCCTTGTTTCCGCTGCCACAATCGTCCTTTGAGATCTGTAGTGCGGTGATAAAGGCAGCGATGTCCCGTGCAGGGACGCCGGTTCGTTCGGCCAAAAGTTTCACCAGCGGGTCGGAGACGAGGGAACAGTAGCAGGCCAAGGGTGGGCGACTGCGGACTTCGGTCACGCCCAGCAGTTCGTCCAGGGAAATGGCAAAAATCTGGCTCAGCTTTACCAGCGTCTCCAGGCTGGGCTGTTTCGCCCCGCGTTCCCAGTTGGCTACAGTGGAACGTTCTACACCGACCATCCTAGCCACATCGTCCTGCCGGAGACCCATCCTCTGGCGCAGTTTTTTTAGAGTATCTCCGAATTGAACCATGACAACCACCTCCAATGGGGTTTAAGGTTTCTAACAGAAACCTTACTTTTTCTCAACCCCATTGACAAGTTTCCAAAAGAACACGTATAATGTTTCCAGATGGCACATTGGGTAAGTATGGGAACTTCAAAAAGGAGGCAGCCAATGCGCAACAACCTGCGCAAGGCCCGGCTCGGGGCGGGTCTGACCCAATCAGAAGTGGCCCGGCGGGTTGGTCTTACGCGTGCTTCCTATACGAACATCGAGAGGGGGTATAAGAACCCCTCGGTGGTCACCGCCCTGCGCATCGCCCAGGTTCTGGGGAGGCCTGTGGAAGAGCTCTTCGCCGATGAACTCCGTACCTACCAGGCTGGAAAACGCGTGCAAAAGGCGGGGCGGGAGGGGTCTTAGTTCACCGGTAAAACCGTCTTTACGCCGGGGATAAATATTACCATCTTCAGCGCAAATTATGCTTCTCCAAAAAAAGCCTTACCCTAAGCGCCGGTATGCTGCCGGACGGGCTGCGTGCCGGCCCGGGTCACTACGACGGTGGAGGAGGTGGTGGGCGGAGGAAGAGCCGGGAAGGGCAGCGAAGGCCGAAAGAATCTGTGCATGGGGAGGCAAGGACTAACCGTGAGTGTAACAGGCATAGGTAAGCGTGGTAAGAGCGTGCGAAAGGGAATTTCCATCATTGCAGTGCTCGCCTTGCTCGTGTCGCTTTTGCCGGCCGTGCCGGCCATGGCGGCTCCGGTTACCGGCGTAAGCGCTGCGGCGACCGACAATAAAGCTGGCGCCACTGCCACTTACGACGTCAGCTTCACCGCGCCCAGCGGGCTCGGGGGCGGGGACGAGATCACCGTCACCTTCGCCACGGGCTACACACTAGGAGCTATAAACGAAAAAAACACCACAATTACGTATCAAGAGGAAGCCTATACTCCGTCCTACGTTAGCGTTTCGGGTACGGCTGTCAAAATCGGGGTACCTGCAGAGCTAACGGTAGGCCAGAATGGCGAAGTTAAGGTTTCAATTCCCAACGTTACTAACCCGCAAAAGGCTGGGAACTATTCCATCGCCGTCCGCACCACCATCGACTCGGCTGCGAGCACCAACTTCTCCATCGTGGCGGCGGACCCGGCCAAACTGGCTATTGATGGCCTTGCTGCACAGGTGACGGCCGGATCGAGCCAGGACATCACGGTTGAGCTCACAGACAAGTACGGCAATGAAGCTAATGCAACAAGTGCTGTAACGGTCAAGCTGAGCGACACGGCAGGCTTTGAGGGCAGTGGCACTATCAATGGCAGCTCCTCGACGACTATTTCTTGGAACGCGCCTCAGAAGGTCGGTACCTACACGCTCACCGCCGAGGATGTGACCGAGGGTGCCACGACCAAGATGCAAGCCGCTTCGGTGGCGGTTGAGGTAGTAGCGGCTGAGCCGACGACAGCAGACATTAGCGGTCCTGGCTACCTGGACGTAGACCAAGAGGGTAGCTACACAATCACTCTGAAGGACGAGTACGGCAACATCGCAAAGGCGCCTTCGGACCTGACGTTAAACCTCAGCCCCAGTCCTGCTGATAGTGCGACCTTTGACCCGAACCCCGTCACCGTAAAAGCCAATGAGAGCAGCGCCACCTTCAAGTTCAAGAGCAGCGAGGCGGGTATATACACCATTACCGCCAAGGATAGCGCGAGTAAAGAGTTCGGTACTAAGACTGTGGCCGTCGGCGTGACGGTGCTTAACAAGCTTGCCGTAACCGCGCCGACTAATGGCGAGGTGGGCATTGCCAGTGAGATCACCATCGAGCTCAAAGACCAATTCGACAAGCCGTTTGCCGCGCCGGACGACCTGACAATTAGCCTGAGCACCGACAAAGTCGGTAACGGTACCTTCTACGACAAGCCCTCGAACGGTACCAGCATCTCCAGCGTAACCGTTCCAAAGGGCCAGAGCAGCGTGAAGGTCTACTACGTGCCCGGCACCAATGCCGTTGGCGCCCATAAGCTGACCTTCGAGGTTGATCAAGTCCTGAGCGACGGGACATCCACGGGTGACAAGGTGCGTGCTGAGGCTACCATCAACGTGGGCACCGGCGCTGAACTCGGGCTTGTGGTGAGCCTGCCGACCTTCACCGCCGGCCAGCGGGGCGAAGCCACCATTACCGTTAGGGACGGCCACGGCAACGACGTCGCCGCGGGTCCAAACGGCCGCGTGGTCTACCTGGAGACCCAGAGCCCGACCGGCAAGTTCTACGCTGCTGCTGAAGGAGGCGACCCAATCACCCAGGTGACCATCCCGGCAGGGCAGGCCAGCGTGAAGGTCTATTACGTGGACACCGAAAGCTGGACCAAGAAGGCTATGGCCGCCGGTGAGCTTTCCGCGACGGGTTTGAGTGCCGCCGACTACAGCTACACCGTGGCCTTCCGCTCCGAGGGCGTGATTGGCTTCTCCGGAAAGGCCATCGTCAATCCTTTCGAGGCCAAAGCCATCACGCTCGACGTGGCGCAACAGTCCGTAGATGCAATGTCTGATGAAGAGTTGACCCAGATCGGCTCTAACATTGGTGCTACCGATCTGATTGGTGTTGCCTACATGCGCGTCGGTGTGGTCGACCAGTACGGCAACCCGGTGCCGCAACAAGCCCTGCTCCGCATTTCGATGAAGGACGACTCCCCGTCGGCCTTCCTCTGGGATGACTACGCGGAGATCGAGAACGGCGAGTGGGCTGAGGAATACGACGCTTGGCTCGCCGTAACCGCGCCCGGTACCTACAAGGTGACTGCCACTGCGGGTGGGCTAACCGGCGCTGAAAAGCAGGTGACCTTCGAGCAGCCGTCCCTCGTGATCGAGGCTCCCGCGACGGCGCTGCCCGACGCCCGCGTGCCGGTTACAGTCAAGCTCACCAACCTCTGGGCCTCGGGCCGTGACCTGACGGTGGACCTCGGCACTAGCACGCCGAACAGCGCATTCTACGCCACGGACCAGACCGCGGAGGCGATCAGTCAGGCAGTCATCCCGGCATACGACAGCGAGGTCACCGTCTACCTCGAGAGCGACGACCCGCTGGGCACTGCCGTCGAGCTCACCGCCTCCATCGCCGACCTCAGCCTGATGGCGAAGGCGACCGTTACGCTTGGTAGGGGTCCGGATGCCGTCGCAAAACTTGGCCGGGGCTGGAACATTGTCTCAACGCCGTGGATCCTGGAGAATGGCAAGAACGCCATCGACAAGATCCTAGCTCATCCGGAATATGTCGAGCAGGCCTGGGGTTACAAGGACGGTCAGTGGTACCAGGTTACCAGTGCGGATCCTGCGAGCATGGGGCTTCGTCCGCTTGAGGCGCTCTATGTGAAGCTCAAGGGCGCCACCGACGCGGTCTTCTGTGCAAAGCCCGGTCTCGGCACGCCGCCGGTGCGCGACTTGGCTGCCGGCTGGAACCTGGTCGGCAACCCGGCGGATGAGGACAACAAGCCGGTGAATGAAGCACTTTCCAGCATCAGCGGCAGCTACGCGGTCGTGATCAGCCCTGCCGGCTGCAACCAGGGTTATGGCTGGGTCTACACGCCGCAGACGACAACAAGCCCTCCTAAGGTGGAGAAGTTCCGCGGCTACTGGGTCTATATGACCAAAGCCGATAAGCTGGCAGGTCAGGCCATGCCGCCGCTGGAGTAGGGGGTAGGTAGAGAATGCGCAGGCAGCGCCACATAAGGCTCCTGAGCGTGCTGGTGGTCGCTGCCCTGCTCCTGGCGGTAACAGGCGGGGGGCAGGCCCTCGCGCAGGGCACGCCCCCCGCGCCAGTCCTACCGCAGAGCTTTTGGGGCAGCGTGAAGGACGCGAGTGGTAATCCGATCCTCTCTGGAACCGTTGAGGCTTGGATGAACGGCGTCAAGCAGGATAGCATCGAGATCGTAAACGGGCAGTACGGCGGACCCGGTGGTTTTGATGAAAGGCTGGTCGTTCAGGGGACGAGCGAGGATGTGGGCAAAACCATTGAGTTCTACGTGAACGGAGTAAAGGCCAACGAAACGGCGAAGTACACGCCGGGAGAAAAGACCAATCTTAACCTGACGGTAAGCGGAGCTCCGCAGCCGCCGGCGGACACCGCGCCACCGACAGTTGCCAACACGGATCCCGCAAACAATGCCACCAGCGTCCTGGTGAACAAGGCCATCAGCGTTACCTTCAGCGAGGATGTGCAGCAGGGGACTCGTTACGATGCCATCTCGCTTAAGGACGCTAATGGTGCTAACGTCGACGTAACCAAGAGCATTGCCGGCAAGGTCCTCAGCATCAAGCCGAACGCTGACCTCGGCTACGGCACTAAATACACCGTCACCATTCCTGCCGGCGCGGTGAAGGACGTGGCGGGCAACGCTTTAGCGCAGGACTATACTTTTACCTTCAGCACGCAGGCGGCACCGGACACCACGCCACCGGTCGTAGCGAGCACCGATCCGGGAAACAACGCCACCGGCGTCCCGGTGAACAAGAGCATCAGCGTCATCTTCAGCGAGGACGTGCAGGAAGGGCCAGCTTACGGCAGCATCTCGGTTAAGGACGCCGCCGAAAACGTCGTCGCCGTGACCAAGAGCATTGCCGGCAAGGTCCTGAGCATCAGGCCGAACGCAAACCTGGCGTACGGCACCAAATACACCGTCACCATTCCTGCCGGCGCGGTGAAGGACGTGGCGGGCAATGCTTTAGCGCAGCAATATGCGTTTTCCTTCACCACCCAGGCCGTTTCCGACGGCGGAGGTAGCGGTGGCGGCGGTGGTGGTGGCGGCGGTGCGGCAACGCCGTCAGCCGATAAGGTCGAGAAACCCGTGCAGGCGGGAGCTACCACCGTAGCCGAGATTTCCGGCAAAGTGAGGGTCGAGGTACCGGCCGGCGCCGTGAGCGGGGCAAACGCCGTCATCAAGGCCGAAGTTGTGGGCGACGAGAAGGCCTCCGGTGCGGGGATGCCGCTTCTCAGCAAGGTGGTGGACGTCACCATCAAGAACGGCACCCTGACCGGGAAGATCAGCATCAGTCTCTTCTTCGACAAGGGCAAACTGGGCGAGAACCAGGAGCCGGCAGCCTTCTACTACGACGAAAAGGCCGGCAAATGGGTGCGCCTCGAGGGCACCGTGGACTTGGAAAACGGCAAGGTGACGGTAACGGTCGACCACTTCACCATGTTTGCCGTCTTTGCCGCAGCCAAGGAGGTGCCCAAGCCGGGAGTCGTAACTTTCAAGGACATGCAGGGCCATTGGGCGGCTGAAGCCGTGGGCAGGTTGGCCAGTATGGGTATTGTTTCTGGGTGCCCCGACGGCACGTTCAAGCCCGAGAACGCCATTACCCGGGCTGAAGTTACGGCCATGGTCGTACGTGCCCTGAAGCTGGCTCCAGGTAGTGACCAGGACTTGAAATTCAAAGATAAGGCCTCGATCCCTGCCTGGGCCAGAGGGGTGGTCGCGGCGGCGGCGAGGGAAGGGCTGGTCAAGGGTTCTCCGCAGCCGGACGGAACGGTGACCTTTGAACCTGCGCGCTCGGTCTCCCGGGCCGAAATGGCCGCCCTGGCGGTGAGGATGCTGGAGAAGAAGGTCGGCGCCGTTGCGCCTGCTGAACTCAGGTTCTCTGACGCGAACAGGATCCCGCAATGGGCAAGGGCGAGCGTTGGAGCTGCGGTAGCTAAAGGTATTGTTGTTGGCTACCCCGACAACACGTTCCGGCCTGATAAGCCCGTAACGCGCGCGGAAGCCGCGGCGATGATCCTCCGGCTGCTCGAGGCGGCCGAGAGCAAATAATAATAATAATAATGAAACAATGCGCGGGGCAGTTCGGTGCCCCGTGTATTTTTTATTAGCGGCCCGCCACCTGGATGGGAGGTAGAGTTCAATCCTGCGTAGTCCTCCCAAGTCAGTATGGAAGTGCGGTCCAGGCTCCCGGCCCGCAAAGTGTCCGACCTCCGGCAGGATTTAGAAAGAAGTTCGCCAATATATGGCTCAAAGGCAGTTTAAGGAAGGGGAAATTAAGCGTGGTTTGGGATGTCGTCGTTGTCGGGGGCGGAGCCGCGGCCCTGTCGGCGGCTTTAGCGGGAGCTAAAGAAGGGGCCAAGGTACTCGTCCTGGCCAAAACTGCCCTCGGCCTGGGGAACTCAAGCGCCGTTTCCGGTGGCGGTTTTACCCTCGGTGTTGGCGGTTTCCCTCCGGATAAACACAGAGAGAATACCCTCAAAACGGGCCGTTGGGTCAATGACCCCGTCCTGGTGGACGTCTTGGTTTCGGAGGGGCCGGATGCGGTGCTGGGCCTAACCGAGTACGGGGTAAAGCTTGATGTGGGAAAAGGTCTGGCTTCGGTTGCCAAGTATGCCAGGCGTGAGGTCATCGCCGGCACTGCCTTTACCCTGCCCCTGGCCAAGGCGGTTAAAGACCGGGGCGTTGCGGTTCACGAGCGGGCCATGGTCACCGAACTCCTAGTTTCTTCCGGCCGCTGCGTGGGACTGGCGTATCTAGACCTAACGAGCGGTAGGGTGGAGGAGGTGCCGGCCCGGGCGGTGGTGGTGGCCACAGGCGGGGCAGGGCAGCTTTATGCTCGGACGGATAACCCGCCCGGCACGACGGGGGACGGTTACGCTCTTCTCTACCATGCGGGCGCAACGCTAAAGGACATGGAGTTCGTCCAGTTCTTTCCCCTCGGCTTTGCCGACCCAGAGCTGCCGGGCTGGTTTATCCCCCTCTCCTTGGCCGATGAAGTGCCGCTTACGAACGATCGGGGCGAAGAGTTCCTGCGAAAGAAGCTGCCCGAATGGGGCCTGAGCACGATGGCGGGAGCAGAACGCTACGCGCGGGATCGCGCCGCCCAGGCGGTAGCCAGGGAGATGGCAGCCGGACGAACCGTCTACCTTCACCTTAACCGGCTTCCTGAAGAGCGGTGGCAAGGAACTTTGGTTGCCGACCTCAAGCGGATTGCCTCAAAGAGGATAAACCTGCGCGAGGAGCCGGTGGCGGTGGCGCCTACCCAACACTTCTTCTGCGGCGGGGTGGTCATCGGCCCTTGGGGCGAAACGGATATTCCGGGCGTTTTTGCCTGTGGTGAAGTGGCAGCGGGGATACACGGCGCCAACCGGGTCGGCGGCAACGCTTTGACCGAAGCCGTCGTCTTCGGACGGCGGGCCGGGCAGGCGGCAGCCAGATATGCCAAGGAGAACGCTCGTACTCCTTCTCTGCCTGTACCACGCCAGACGGAAGAACGCCTGAAGAGATGGCAGGAAGGCCGCGGCACCTCTCCCAGAGAACTCAAGCGCCGCCTCAACGGTGTGGCCGGCACCTACCTCGGCGTGCTGCGGAGCGGAAAAGGCTTGGCGGCAGCCATCCGCGAACTGGAGGAGCTGGCGGCCGAGGCCAGAGAAGTGAAGGCTGAGGCGCCGAGAGAAATCCGGGAAGCCTTTGAGGCAGAGAACCTTATCCTCACCGGCCTTATGGTGGCTCATTCTGCCCTCCTTCGGGAGGAAAGCCGCGGCACCCACTACCGGGAAGACTTCCCCGCCGAAGGCGGTCCCGCGTGGCAGTGCAACATCAGGATACACCGAGGCGAAGACGGGTGCCCAAGGTGTGAAAAGGGACCGCAGGCCTGCTCGGCTCGTGCGCGCATGTAGTTTACTTGAAATACTCCTTCCAGTCCTTGTAAGTCTTTTCGTTACGCCTGCTAACCGCGCCTATAAGAACTAGTTTTTCAGCGTCAAATATTTGGTAAAGGATGCGGATATCCCCGACTCGCAGTCGGTAATAGTTCTTTTCCAAACATATGCATCCCGTCGGCCGGGGGTTTTCGGCCAATTTCTCTAAGGCACATCGGACCCTCTCACGTTCCTCAGGAGAGAGCCTTGCGTAGTCGCGGCGGAAGCGGTTAGCATTCTTGGGCTTAACGCTATACATCCTTCTGCTCCTCGATTTCCCGCATTATCTCAAACACGTCTTTATCTTCAGGGTTGTCGGTGGGCTGCTCGAAGATCTCGCGGGCCAGCCTGATGTCCTGCAAGAGCTCATAAGCTTCCAGCAGTTCTCTGTAAGCCTCTGCGCTCAGTAGCACCCCCTCCACTTCGTTGTTTTTAAGTATCAACAGGGGCTTCTCCTTGCATTTGGCCAAGTATTTTCCCGGCGATCTGGACAACGCGGTTGCGCTTACCAGACTGTCGAGATCGAATTGCAACATGATCCGTACCTCCCTTTTGGTTTATTATACGTAAAATAGTACGTAAAATCAATCCAAAAATCCCGACATACGACAGCGCAAGGACAAAATGCCCCTGCTGGAAGGCATTGTCAACTTTTATCCAGGCTTTGCCTGCGGTGTTCGCATCTGCGGATTGTGCGCTTTGGCCGTGCGGTTCTTGCCAATAGCGGTTATGCGCACAGGGGCCCAAAACCGCCTCTGGTTCTTACACACGCAGTCTTTGCCGATGGCTGTTGCCATCGCTCGCACTGACGGGAAAGCCCTCTACTTGGGCTATCGCCCAACCGTGCTGGGCAACGAGGACGAGGTGCTCAAAGCCCTTGCCGAAGAGCCACCACCTAAGGACTGCATAGAAGTAACAGGGACGCCCAGCCAGGCACTGGAAATAGCTGCGGAGCAGGTGGCGCCGGTGTTTGAATGCCACAAACTGTAGCCCGCAGGGTGAAGGCCTATGATAAGCGCGGTTCGCATTGTCTTGGCTGCCTATAGCGCTTCCTTCCGCGTGCCCGGTTTCCTCGGATACCAACTGACAATTCCCGTGCCGCCGTTATCCACGATCTACGGTTTGATATCGGCGGCAGCGGGCCGGTGGGTTTTGCCCAGCGAGGTAGAATGGTTGGCGTATCGCTGCGAATATGAAAGCAAGGCCATGGATTTAGAAGCCATCATTACGGTGGCGCGCTCTAACCCCACGGAAGCCGCGCGGCTTGTCGGCCGCAATGTTCTCCGGCGCGAGTTTTTGGTCATGCCCCGCCTGACGCTTTATTTGCCTCCGGCATGGGGTGGAGCGTTTCGCAGGCCGCGCTACCATCTGCTTCTTGGACGGACGCAGGATGTTGCCGGTGTGGAGTCCATAACGCCTGTCACCTTAGAGCCTGTTGACGAGGGAGAAGTGGGCGGGGTCTTGCTACCCCTGGAGCTCCTGACACACGGCCAGAATAGGGTGGACGGGTGGCTGCACAACTTGCCCCTTGCCTTCACTTCTGAGCCTTACCGGCAACTACTGGGAATGAAGATTTTTGGAGTAGTTGATGCCAGGCGCGGGCCATCCCTGGTACGGACTCCCGGCTGGCTGGTGCGAGACGCCACTGGTGGCACAGCTGTGCCGATATACCGGCGGGAGTGGGTAGAGGAAGCCTTGCGGGGGGAATGAATCGGAGATGAAATATGATCGTGCTTTCACCGGTCGGAGTAAGTCAAATGCTTAGAGCGGCGTTTTTAAAGTTTCAAAAAATGAAGGGAGCTCTTCGCGCCCGTAATAATGAATCCATCGCTGCGCCCACATTGTTTCAAAGACCTTCGCCCCTGTGTAAGCTAGATTGCGTTTCGCAAGAGGTCATCGCCTGATTGGCGCCTTTGATTATGCAAATAACTGCTTATTACCTTTTTTACTTGGGAGTGAATCGTGACGGTCCCCGGCAGTATAAACCAGGTGGAAGTAAAGACCTAATAATAACAACCAGACTAAGACAGAGCCTGACGGGAGTGGGTGTGCGGACGACTTTCTGAGGGCCCTGTTTTATTTTAAGCAGACGTTAGGTGGTAGAGGGGTGTGGTAGTTTTGGCCTTTAAAGAAGGGGATTTAGTTGTTTTCGCCGATCACCGTGTTCAGTTCTTACAGCGCCTGGCTCGGGGCGGGCGCCTATGCACGCATTGGGGTTACATTGAACATGATAACGTGTTAGGGCAGGAACCGGGCAGCCTTATCGAGACCTCGGTTGGGAAGAAGCTCTGGGTTTTTTACCCGAGCCTTTCGGACTACGTAATGAAGATGCCGCGCAAAAGCGGCATCATTTACCCGAAGGATTTGGGTATTATCCTGATGTGGGCAGATGTCTTTCCTGGTGCTCGGGTTTTACTGGGAGGGGTGGGGAGCGGCGCGCTTCTAATTGCCATACTCAGGCAGGTAGGGGCCACCGGAAAAGTAGTAGCCTATGATGTACGGCAGGACATGCTTGATTGGGCTGCGGAAAACGTTGCAGCTTACTTTCGCGAAGTGCCTTCTTTTCTCGAGCTAAAGCTTGGGGACATTTACGAGTACCAGCCAATTAACGAACCACAGTTTGACCGTGTGATCCTGGATGTACCGGAGCCCTGGCGGGCAGTGGAGACTGCGTTTAGTGCCCTCGTCCCCGGAGGCATTGCGTGTTCTTACCTTCCATCTATTGTTCAGGTCCAGACCTTCGTTACGGCTTTGCAGGAGGCCGGTAGTTTTGGTTTGGTGGAGACCGTAGAAGTGATGATGAGGGACTGGTATGTGGCAGGCCGGGCTGTAAGGCCCGAACACCGCATGGTGGGCCATACCGGCTTCCTGACTTTTGCACGTAAATTGAGCTGCCAAGGGTAAGTTCAGGGGAAAACATGGCAAACTGTAAGGCCCCGTTGCGCGTTTTTACGCCTTTCGCCCAGGTTTCTACTGCCTGGTCGGGAGTTTGGGCGGCTACCGCCCGCTCCAGGAGTTCAAGACGGTGCTCAAGTGACGTCGATTCCTGCTTCCAGTGCGTTGGGTCGCGCAGGCGCTGGGTGCTAATGTGGCTTGGGAGGAAGAGACCCAAAGCGTTAAGATAGAGGGCAGCTCGCCCGATTAAACTTATCGTCAACGGGGTTGTTACGGCTACCGACGTAGCCCCGCAAATAATCAAGGGTAGAGTAATGGAATCTATCCTTTTTTTCTACACCCTCTTTATCGTTCTGTCACTAGTACTGACGTAATTATTAACGCGTTGGTTCCCAGAGGGTCCGGCCAGGTTACACTCGAGGGGGCTCGTTTTTCCTTGTCGCGGATTACCGCCTTATTGAAAACTGGTTACCCCGACCGCAGATGACGGGGCACTTTTTTATAAATGGTAAGGAGGAGATACTACAAGATTGGCGAACCCTGGTACTAAGGGAACACAAACGGCTGCTCGCGTCCTCTTGTTATCAAAGCCTATAAAGTGGGGTATGACGCTTGTTAACGAAGCGCACAAAAACCCGCTTCCTGGTAGTGGTTCTTCTAACACTTGCTATAGGCTTGGGATACAAATGGTTTTGGAAACCCAGTAGAATGGAAGAACCAAAGCCGGATCAGGCAGGAAGCGTAGAAAAAACGGCTGAGGTGGCAGTGTATTACGTAAAATATAGCACCAACGATGCTTACCTTGTGCGCGAAGTGCACACCGTGGAATCGAGTCAAGACCCGATGGTGGCAGCCGTAGAGGAACTAATCCATGGCGTTCCACAAACCCCAGGGGCCTTTACGGTACTTCCTCCCGGTACCAAGGTCAGAGGGATCAAAGTTGAGAACGATGTGGCAACGGTAGATTTTTCCCGAGAAGTATTAAAGGCCAATGTTGGGGCACAGGGAGAAGCGCTGGGCATTCAAAGTGCAGTCAATACTTTGACCGAGTTTCCCGGTATAAATAAGGTGGCTTTTACGGTCGAAGGTAAAATTGACGAGACGGTAAAAGGTTGGTGGGGACATGTGGGCCTTTATGATCAGCCTTTTACCCGGAATCTATCTGTAGTGTGGGAACCTGCCATTTGGGTTACGCTACCTAAACCCGACCAACTTGTATCTAGTCCGGTCCTGGTGAAGGGAACTGCCCGGGTATTTGAGGCGA
Source organism: Bacillota bacterium (assembly GCA_030153805.1). Classification (GTDB taxonomy): domain Bacteria; phylum Bacillota; class DTU030; order DUMP01; family DUMP01; genus DUMP01. Next base: position 14,100 of record JASKLG010000035.1, read on the forward strand.
CGGTGAATATAAGGGTAACGGACAAAGATGGGAGGAACATAGCAGAAACCTTTACCACAGCAACGGCAGGTGCCCCAGAAAGAGGAGAATTTGAAACCGAAATTAGCTTCCCCACGCCGAAAACCAAAGAAGGTTATATCGAGGTTTTCTGGTACAGCCCTAAGGATGGGTCGGAAACGGATAAGGTACGCGTTCCCATAAAGTTTGAATAGTAAAGCGAGGGAGTGGTGATGAGTATGACAGGAGAAACTGTTCGCGCTAGGTGGTTGGGTCACGGAACGGTGGAGCTTTCATCGTCCGGAAAGACGCTGCTTTTCGACCCCTTCATTAGCGGCAATCAGTCGGCCCCGGTGAAGGTGGAGGAGCTGAAAGCCGACTACATTCTCGTATCCCACGCTCATTTTGATCACCTCGGCGATACCGAGACCATTGCCAAATCCAGCGATGCTCTGGTGATCAGCACTGCCGAAGTGGCGGGCCTCTGCCAGAAGAAAGGCCTCAAGACCCACGGCATGCACATAGGGGGTAAGCGGGCTTTCGATTTCGGCTACGTCAGGGTTACGCCGGCTTTGCACGGTGCCGGGGTAGAAGGCGGCCATGCCTGCGGGTTTGTGGTGCAGTTTTACGGCCGGCGGATATACCTTGCCGGCGATACCGGACTGTTCTCCGACATGAAGCTCATCGGCGAACTGGAGCCCCTGGACCTGGCTTTTCTGCCTATTGGGGACAACTTTACCATGGGAGTAGATGATGCAGTAATTGCAACAGAATTCCTTAAGCCCAAGGTTGTCATTCCGGTGCATTATAACACCTGGCCCTTAATTCAGGCCGACCCGTTTGATTTTCAGAAGAAGGTAGAGGCGCGCGTTGGCGCACGGGTGGTAGTGCTCCGTCCGGGAGAAGCGTTCGAGTTCTAAGCCTAGCGTCTTGCACCCGTTGGATGCTGTTCTCCCGTCCGGGTGGGACTCCCGGGGCCGAGGCCGCCCTGTCGCGAAGCCGGCTGCCGGGAGCGGGCAAAACAAAATCTGAAAGGAGTGACAGCCTGGTTACAGGGAGGCCGGCTGCTGTGCAAAACAGTTGGCTTTTTTGAACCAGGGTAATCGTTTTATGCAGTTCATAATCCAGCCGCGGATATTCGACTTCTTTCCTGGCATGAAGGTTGCTGCTGTCGTAGCGCAGGGAGTGAATAACCAAGAGGACCGGGCGGAGGTCAACTCCCGCTGGGAAGCGACCTGGGCTGCGGCGCAGCAGGCGGCGGTCTACGGCAATGCCCAGTCACATCCTAGGGTCCGGCCCTGGCGCGAGCGCTTCCGCGCTCTTGGGATTCCGGTCAAGCAGTATCCCAGTTCTATCGAAGCGATCTTGCGCCGGGCGCTGAAGGGCGGCGTGCCGTTCCGCATTAACCCGCTGGTGGACTTCTATAACGCCGTCTCTCTTAGCCATATGGTTCCGGCGGGAGGCTTTGATCTGGCTGCTTTGCACGGACCGCTTGAGTTGCGGCTCACCCGGCAGGGTGACCGGTTTCTAGCTCTAGATGCATCCGAACCGGAAGAGGTGCCTTCGGGCGAGGTGGCTTATGCTGACGGGAGTACAATTTTAACGCGCCACTTTGTCTGGCGCCAGGCGCGTACCGGGCTGATCGGGCGGGAGACGAGGGACATCATCTTAATCTCCGAGGTGCTTGGTGACCTGGAGGACGGCGTAGCCGAGGCGGTCCTTAGGGACTTTCAGGACGGCTTGAAGGATTACTTTGGTGTGGACTCGCACGCGTTCCTGCTGGACGCTACTCACCGGGAGGTTTCCTGGTAACATCCGGCCGGCAGCGTTTGCACGGCTGAAACGGTTCTTGACTGCCGTGCGAAGCTCGCCGGCCTTCGCTATTGGTCGGTATGGAGGTCAAAGCGGCACAAGGCGTCGGTCCGGGTGCACTTCTCCACGAGCGGTTCCAACCGCACCACAGTAAGATTGAAAAACCAGGAGCCGGCCATAAACCAAGAAACGGCGATAAAAAAAGAGAGGGGACTTGTCCGCTCTTTTTAGCTTATCCGCATGGGCCGCAGCACGCTGTTTAGCCTACAGGGTTGAACAGCTTTTGCAGCCGGTCGCGGATGAGATTATCCTGTTCTTCGTAAGGTCGCCCGGGCGGCCGGCTGAGAAGCTGGGTGAGCATGGCTTGGGTTTCGGCCAGGATATCTCCCTTAAAGTACTGGCCGATTTGGGCGCGGGCTATGCCGAGGAAACCGTGGCCGGCTATGCTTTTGTTGCGCAGGTTCATGAGGTCGGTTGCCTCTGCCGCATTGGAGCGGCTATGGGCTTGCCGCTCGCTAAGGCGGTCCGGTATCTCGAGCCCTACTTTCTTCGCCCAGTTGAGGATAGAGCGCACAGCTGCTCCGGTGAAAGAAGAGTTGGCCTGGAGTTCCTTAAGGTAGTAACACGTGCTGTAATAGAGGATGGGGCGGTTCTGCGGGCGAGTGGCGAACTGCTCCCCCAGGTACTTGGTCATGTATTCTCGGTAGGCCGGGTCCTTTTGAGCCAGCTCGGAGTGAGCCCTAGTGCTCTGGGCGAAAAGGGGGTTACAGGTAGCGGCGCAGAGCTTGAGCCCTGCTTCCTGCAGCCGGAACAACCGGGCCAGGAAGTCTACACCTTCGTCATTGTCGTACTTAACTTGAAGGTTGGCAAAAAGTTCTTCGAATACTGCAGCAACGGCATCAGCTACGGGGAGACACACGTTGCCGTTATTCTGGGAGAGGAGTTCGGCACCTTCGGCAAGCTGACGCGCTTGGCAGTACAGCCTGTGGATTCTTGCTCCAGTGCTACCGTCTACTCCAGTGCGCAGGGTGCGAAGCACTTCGGCTGCTTCTTGAAACCGGAAGTTGAGCCGCAGGCTCGCCGCGCGAAGAAGCCCATGCACTAAACTTGCGCCGTTCAGGCCGGTATGGCTGACGATAGCCTCAATACCGTCGTAATCGTTACGCTCGATGCGTTACGAGCACCTCTTGGGAGTCTGCACAGAGCTCCTCGA
>JASKLG010000036.1 GCA_030153805.1 Bacillota bacterium
AACCTCCTACTCCCAGGTCACTTCCGCGCCCCGGGGCATAACCTCTACCCAGGTTTGCCCGCGTGCCAGCTTGACCGTCTGGCCTTCCTTGGTTGTCCAGTAAGTAAAGTCCGTGCGGGAACCCTTGGACCAGTTGGCTTCATAAGTAATGCCCTGTTGAAAGACGCGGCCTGTCCCCCGGCCTACAAGCTGCATATCGAGCCGCCCTTCTTTATCCAGCACCCGCGTTCCGTCGACAAACTGGACGAGGATGTTTTTCGCCACCAGCTGCCGGCCAGTTTCCGCATCCTCATGCGGCCGGCCGTTGACAAAACGGCGGTACCCGCCATCGATAATCCCCTCGTCCCAGCGATACTCTACCGTGTAACCGCCGGGAAATTTAAGCGTAATCTTCTTCGCTGAAGGGCCGGAAAGGGCGCTTGGGTCGTCATGAAACTCAAGCTGCCAGCTCCGGCTGTAGTTGGTCAAGAGGCCGCGCCGGTCCAGCTCCTGAAAAAGGCGGTCCGTACTAGTATACACGTTGTGCGGTTCCTTCTTGCTCCGCACCCGCCAGTAAACTTGTGGCAGGTAAAACTCGTTTAACGAGATCACTTTCAGCTGCTGGATGTCGCGCTGCGCTTGGGGGCTCCACCCGCAGTGGCTGTAGGCGGCCCCGAATTCCAAAGCTTTATCCAGAAAATAGTGGCGTGCGCTGCGCACCGGTCCCACTACCGGAGCATCCTGGTGAAGGTAGACAGGCATGAGGCGCGTAATGCCGCCTTCGGTCAGGATTTCGAACACCCAGCATGCTTTATCCAAACCCGACTGGGGGCCGATCCCGGAAAGGTTATCGATCATCACGGCTACCGGACGGCGATCTGCCAGCTCAGGGTCTTCCACCGGCAGCCCGTCGAGCGGGCAGTAGGCTTGAGGCACCGAAGCAACTTCGTCGGGAGCCGGCGATTCGGCAGGTTCGTCGGCCTGGTAAGTCGCTTCCTGTGCGGGCTCAGCCGGGCGGCGGCAACCTGCCGCAAAAGTGAGGGTTAGGACGATCGCACAAACCAATACCAGGTGTTTTCTATACAGCATGAGGCCCGCCCCCTTAACACTAATTGCCCGCGTTTTCCTCGTAAGCGGGCAGGGTGATATCGTCGGCCCGCTCTATTTCCAGGCGCATACCGGAAGCCTCAAATTCGGCACGCACAAGGTCTAAGCTGCTCGCCAATACTTCCTGGTCTCCTAAAGCGAAAATGGTAACCGGGTTTACAGCGATGGGCTTTTGGTTTACCAGGATCACCGGTCCGGCACAGCGGATAGAAGAAGTGGCTACCAGGCGTTGGTTATTGACGGCGATGCCCGTAGCCCCTGCGGCAAAAAGTTCGTTCACCACATCGCGCACATCGAAATCATGGACGATTTCTCCTATGCCTGTGCTCCCCTCGGCGTCATAAAGCCGCACGATAATGCCGGAACCACTTAAAGGAGCAAAGCCGGCCTTTGCCCTGACTTCCTGAAGGCGAGCCCGCAGATTTTCGGCCTCGCTTTCCGCGTGCTTAAGCCGCTCCAGCACTGAAACCGGTGTGACCAGCTCGGCACGTCCGTCCCTTACCCTTATCTCAACCACCTGGCCCAAGCCGGCCAGGAACTTGCTTCCTTTGATCTTCTGAACCGTCTCCGGGGAAAGAAGCCTTGCCGGGTCGTCCACTTCTATCCCCCGTTCTTCGCTGCGCGCCACCGTAATGGTAGCCTCACCCAGCATGCCGGCCAGGCGCGGCTCCTGCCGGATGATGGCCAGTACCTCTTCCCGGCGCAGGTTCTCCTGCTCCCGGAGGATGGTATCTTGCGTTTCGCGGCCGTAGCGCAGGATGACCTGGGCCACCGCTTCCGGGCTTGACGCCTGCTCCAGCTCGAACTTGAATTTGGCAAGCACCGCCCGCACCGCCTGATTGTCGCCCACTCCCAGGTCCCGGGCCAACCGCTGGCTGTACTCTACCACCAACTCGCCGCCCCTTCGGGCCACCTCCAGCGGCAAGGCGTGCCGCGGCAGCTCAAGGTACCCAGTTAGCACGGCCAGGACCAGTATGTTGACGGCGAAAAGCAACCCCACGAGAAGGAGCAAGAGTTTGAGCACCCAAGGAGTGCTGGGCGTATCTGTACCCAATTTGAAGCTATTATTTACAGGTACTGGAACCCCCTCTATTTTATTCACCTTTCTTCACCTTCCCCTCCCAGGTAGGGGGTACGATCACACCCCCTGAAACAATCAGTTTTAACCCATCCTCTACGCTCATGTCCAGATACTTAACCTCTTTTTTCGGAATCAAGAGCAGGAAACCGGACGTAGGGTTGGGGGTGGTGGGAACGAAAGCCATTACCATCTCCCCAGCTTCTTCCACGTCCCTTGTCAGAAAGGCCAAAGAGTATACACCCTTACGCGGGTATTCTACCAGAACCACCCGCTGGAAGGCCTTTTGTTTCTCGCTGAACACGGCGTGCACCAGTTGCTTTAAGGTTTGGTAAATACTGCGCACCAGCGGCAGACGAATAAACAGGCGCTCCCCCCAAGCTAATAGGCGGCGCCCCAGATAATTGGTAGCCAGCATCCCCGTACCCAGGATAAGGCCGACCGTAAAGATAAAACCGACTCCTGGAAGCCTCTGCCCTATGATGAGCTTTAAAACAGGACCGATCAGGCCGTCCACAAAGCCGAAGACGAGCCACAAAAAGTAGAGAGTTAGAAGAAAGGGAAGGACAATAATCAGGCCCGTAAAAAAGTATGTACGGAGGCGGCGGAGCATACCAGAGAACCCCCTTCGATCCTAGTATGCCATAGGCCGAAAAAAGAAACAAGCCTCCGTACCAATTAGGAACCGCCCCTTTCAGAGGCGGGAAAAGGAGTTTGTTGCACACTACAGGCCGTTCCCGGCCAGGTCGAGAAAGAGCCGCACCAGGGGCGGCCCCAAAACGATCAACCCTACCACCACCGCCACCAGTGCCGCCACCAGCACGGCCGCCGCGGCCACGTCTTTGGCCGTTCCGGCCAACGGATGGTATGACCGTCTGTAAAGATCTACCGTAGCCTCAATGGCCGTATTGATGAGCTCTGCCACGATGACCAGGCCACTGGTTAAAGCTACTAGGGCCTGCTCGCCGGGAGGTACCTTAAGCCAGCAGGCCAGACCTAGGGCTGCCGCCGCCGCAACGGCGTGGCGGCGGATATTCCCCTGGGTACGCCAGGCCCAGGCAAGGCCCGCCCGGGCGAAACGCAGGCTCTCACCAAATGAACGCCGGGCCATCGCCATCCTCCTAGCACTTAATGGACCTTTCCTACGGTTCAAGAAAGCTCCGCCGTCCCCAGCGCGCCTCACTTCCTTTGCATCCCGGCCGTCGGACCGCCGGATGCTACCGGCTGAGACCGACGGCCGCCAGAACCTCTTCTTCCTTCGCCCGCATGACGGCGGCCGCCTCTTCAGTTTCGTGGTCATAGCCCAGGAGGTGGAGTATGCCGTGGGTTAAGAGATACCCTAGTTCGCGCTCCAGGCTGTGCCCGTATTCGGCCGCCTGAAAGCGGGCCCGGGGAAGCGAAATGACTACATCGCCGAGAAGCTCCGGAATGCCGGCGTCGGGTGGAAGTTTGTAGGAATCTTCCCCTTCGCGTAGCGCAAAGGAGAGCACATCGGTAGGCCGGTCCAGACCGCGGTAGGTGCGATTGAGTTCTTGAATGCGGGCATCGTCCACCAGCGTCACACTCACCTCGGCATCCGGTGCGCCTTCCCTCCTTAGTGCTTCTTCACCTACCCGCACCAGCAGCTCTTCCCAGGCAGGCAAAAAAGCAATTTCTTCCTGTTCATTGTTTATGCTGAGCGGCATGATTTTCGCTCCCCTCTTCATTAGACTGCTCCGGCGTTGTTTTCTCCTCAGGATACTCTACCCGTGGATGGTAAATCCCAGCAATTACCCGGCTGAAGGCCTGAGCCACCCGGTCGAGGTCGCGTAAAGTGAGGTCGCTTTGGTCAAGCTGTCCGTCATTTAACCGGTCCTTAATGATTTTTCGGATCAGCCCGTCGATCTTACCCTGGCTCGGGTTTACCAGGGAACGCACCGCCGCTTCCACTGAATCGGCCAGCATCACCAAAGCCGCCTCTTTGGATTGGGGGATCGGGCCTTCATAACGAAAGTCGGCCTCCTGTACGTTCCCCTGAGTTTCTGCAGCCTGGTGGTAAAAATAAGAAACCAGCGTCGTGCCGTGATGCTCTCTAATAATGGCCTTAATCACCTCGGGCAAGTTGTACTCGCGCGCCAGCTCCAACCCTTCTTTAATGTGCGAGGTAATTACCAAAGCGGATAGGCTGGGGCTCATTTTATCGTGGGGGTTTGGTGAGAGCAGCTGATTCTCAATAAAAAACTCCGGACGTTTTACTTTGCCCACGTCATGGTAGTAACTCCCCACCCGCACGAGAAGTCCGTCTGCTCCTACCGCCTCCGCAGCGGCTTCTGCCAGATTGCCTACTACTATGCTGTGATGGTAAGTACCCGGAGCTTCCAAGAGGAGGCGCTTCAGGAGGGGGTGGCTGGGGTTGGCCAGCTCAAGGAGTTTTACTGGGGTGGTGATGTTAAAAACGCTTTCCAAATAAGGCAGGGAACCGATGGCTAAAATGGCGGCCAGCAGCCCGTTCAAAATTCCAACGGCTCCAGAAGTCAAGAAGGCTCCTGCCCTCTGCCCGGCCAGAAGCCCCAAACCCCATATGGCCAGGAGATTCGCCGAGCTGACAAAAAGCCCGGCTCGCGTAAGGTCGCTCCGCTGGCCCACTTTCTGTACGGCGAGAATGCCACCCAGACTGCCCGCCAAGGCCTGGACGGCCAGGTCCAGGTCCGACCCGGCCATGATGCCCGTCAAGAGGGCCAGTTCCCCTGCCGTAAGCACCGCTAGACGGCTGTCGAGGAGTATAGCCACCAGCAATGGGCCGGTGGCCACGGGAAAAAGGTAACCGGCCAGAGGGTGGGGCGCCAAAAGAAAGAGCCGACCCGCACCCAGGATCCCTACTGCTACCAGAGCGAGCAGGGTAAGCAGCCGGTCGTTTTCGGCCACCCGGGGAGCTAAAATGCGCAGGTAGGCCAGGCTCAGCCCCATGAGAAGGAGCACCATGAGGGCCACGCCGAGCACGGCCGTCCAGCGAGTCCTGCGCTGCAGCAGCCCCAGGGCCCTGAGCTTCTGGATGTCCTCGGCCGTAACCGGATCGCCTTTGCGCACGATAACCGTGTCCTGCAGGATCTCACGTTCCACCGGAAGAATGCTCTCGCGGGCCTGCTGCCGGCGCTTTTCGGTTTCCACTTCGTTAAGGACCAGGTTGGGTTTAAGGACTGTGCTGGCGAGGGAGCGAAGCGCCTCTTTGAATTCCGCCGTCCCCTTGCCTTTTTCTACCCTCTGGCCCAAAGCCTCGCGGATCTCGGGAAGATCGATCTCGCGCACGCCCTGCTGCATCACTTCCTGAACCAAGGCCGGCGCCTGGCGCTCCAGCTCGACCAGTTCCTCTTCGCTTAAGGCCACAAGCGCCTCGCAGGCGCTGGCCGTAAGGGAAAGGTTCAGCCGTGCGGCCAGCTCCTCGGCCTTCGCCTTGTCGTCAGCATCGGTGGAGCGAACGTCACGGACCACGCTAAGTGCCCTTTCCAGTTCGTCCAGCGAGCTCCGGAGCACACTAATGTCTGGATCGTAAACCGGTTCGACCAAACGTGCCGCATTGTCCCGGAGCTCCGCAGTCTTAGCTTCATCGATATAGGTAACAGTCTTCGGTGCGGTGATGGTATCGGGAGCCGGTTTGCCTTCCTCCACGTTCAAACGCCGCGGCAGCCACTGCAGGCTCACTATGGTGGTGAGGAGTATAAAAGTCACCAAGGCCAAACCGGTGCGGCGCACCAGCACATTTGAAAAAAAGGGCACGGCCCTCTTTGGACTCTGGCGCTGCCGCAGCGGTACCTCCATTTTTACCCCTCCTCACCTGCGGCCCTTCCTTCTTGGGCCCGTTCGTACTCCTCGTAGGCGGTAATTATACGCTGCACCAGTTCATGGCGTACCACATCGTGGTGGTTAAAGTAGATAAAGGCGATTCCTTCCACATCCCTAAGCACAAAGCGCACCTCTTCCAGACCGGAAAAGCGGCCGCGCGGCAGGTCAACCTGAGTAATATCGCCGGTGATGACGGCCTTCGAGCCGAAGCCGAGACGCGTAAGGAACATCTTCATCTGTTCCGGCGTAGTGTTTTGCGCTTCGTCCAGCAAAATAAAAGAGTCGTCCAGCGTCCGGCCGCGCATGTAGGCCAAAGGGGCAATCTCGATGAGGCCGCGTTCCGCGTACTTTTGATAGGTTTCCACGCCCAGAAAATCGTACAGGGCGTCGTACAGTGGTCGCAGGTAGGGGTCTACCTTCTCCTGCAGGTCTCCAGGAAGAAAGCCCAGTTTTTCTCCCGCCTCCACAGCCGGACGGGTGAGCACTATCCGGTTTATCTCGCGGTTCTTCAGAGCGCGCACTGCCATGGCCATGGCCAGATACGTCTTGCCGGTACCGGCAGGACCTATGCCGAAGACCACATCATGGCGCCTGATGGCCTCAATATAGCGTTTTTGCCCCAAGGTCTTAGGCTTAACTGCTTTACCCCTGTGGGTCACCAGGATGGTCTCCTCCTGGGTAGGGTCAAGACTTCCTCCTTCTTTCTTGGCCAATCCAATGGCCAGGCGGACGTCCTCGCGGGCGATGGCATTACCGTCCCTAGCCAGTGCCCGTAGCTGCTCCAATACCTGTACTGCCTGTTCCACCGAGCCGGCCTCGCCGATGATGATGACTTCCGTCCCGCGCGGTACAAGTTTGACCGGCAACTCGCTTTCCAGGTAGCGCAGGTTTTCGTCGAAGTGGCCAAAGAGCCTGAGGGCTTCGTCATTACTGGCCACCTCAATCCGCCTTTCCTTTCGCTCCTGCAACATTCTGCCCTCCTTCATTGGTGACGGGCTTTACTCCCTACGGCCAAAAACCCGCCCTCGTTCGGCTATATCTTCCACCGTTTCTATTCTCACCCGTACGCGGGTGAGATTATCCTCGGGACTCGAAAGCACTCTTTTATCGACCTTAACAATTTCCGCGCCTTCTACAAGCCCCTGCTTGAGCTTGGCCAGAGCTTCACTCGCCAGGCGTTCGGCATTTTCTTCGGCTGTGAGATGCCGCCTTTCTTCCTTCAGTTCAAGGTAGACTTTATTTATAACTTCGACAGGTACCCGGAGATTCCTCCAATCCAGAAGTGTTTTAACGCTGGTCTCAGTTTCATAGCGGGCGAAGGGAGGCTCTTTAGGTCCGAAAAGGAGAAATTCACGCTGGAAAACCCTTATGAGGTGCACCTCGGCGGTTCTGCCGGTGCGCAGTACCCGAACTTGTTCCGGAGGGCCCTCTGCGTACGCCTCGTACCAAACCCGCGCCCACACACGCCCCCGGGCAGGAACAGGCTTACCCCCCTGTTCCCCCTTGATGAGGACGTCCCCGGCTCTAACCGTTGCTCCTTTCTCCACCAGGGCGGTTCCCGCCAGGACTTGAACCTCTAAGACTACGCCGCTCTTCCTGGCCACCAAATCCACCGGCTCCTCTGCTGCAGGCGGCAGAAGCTTCGGTACTACCTCCAGGGTGAACTTAGTACCGGCAAAATATGCCCGTGCCCAGGCCAGGTCCAGAAACCGGGCCAGAACCTCGTGCTCTATGGCCGAAAGATCGATGCGGCTCTTGAGCACACCTCTGCTCACGCCCTTTTCTACCAGGAGGGCTTGAAGTTCACGCGCTTGAACTTCGTTTCTGGTGCCGATAATCTCGAGCGACCAGACGCAGTTTGCCCAGGCGTAAAGGGCGCAAAGAAAAAGCGCCCCGCCCAGCAGCAATGCCTGCCGGCGGCGCAGCCGGCGCAGCATGAAAGGCAGCCCGCCCTTGGCCAGAATCCTGAGCCTGAGTCCTTTTGCCCTCACCAGGGGGCGCAGGCGGAAAAAGCCGCGGCTTCCAACCCTAAAGTACAGGCGCCCTTCCTGCCAGCGGACATCCCAAAGATAGATCCCGCGGCTTAAAGCCAAGTTCAGCAACCTTTCCGGGTGTTCCCCCTCCACCCGTACCAAGACCTGGCCCCGCAGCCAAAACCAAGTGCGCAGGATAAACACGCCCTCACCCGCCCGTCAGGAGAATTCTACTTTCCCGATATGACCTTCAACAACGATCTCATCCGCGGATAGACTTACCAGTACAAGGTCGCTCCCGGAGATAGTAAGTTCTCCCTGGGCCAGGGCAAGGCGCACCCGGTTGGAGCTGTATTCCACAATACCACGATGGTTTTCCAGCACCAGCTGAAGGTTTCCCACCAAGGTAAGCCGCGCCAGGTCCAGGACAATATCCGGCGGGATTTCCAGCAGCTCCGCCAGCCGCCGCCCCAGACGTACTCCCCGTTGCACCCTGTCACGCCCCTATCTCGCCGGCCCTATGCCCGGCCCTCTCCCTTACATGTCTATGCCTACCTTCTTTCGCCTAACACCAAAAACAAAAACCCCGGCCTGAGCCGGAGTTTTCATACGTAGCGCTGAGGCTGCAATCGCCGTGCCCGCGGCGGCTCCAATACCTCAAGCAGGATGAAACCGGTTAAGAAATTTTGTGGTCTTAGGAATTCGGCCGCCGTCTCTAAACCCGTTACCGGGACGGCCTGTTCCTCGGACAAAGGAGATATAGGAGAAGAGGAGGTTTCACTGGTAACCTCCTGTGAAAAAGAAACCGTCCTGCTTTCGGCCGGGCTTGCCTCCAGATTTGCCCCTGCGTCAAACTCAGGTTCCCGGCCGGCGGTCAACACCACCCGCTTAGGCGGACGCGTCGTCTTAGGCGGAACCCAGGTTTTCGGCGCCCTCCTTCTTTGCCGGATGAGGGCGGTCAAGATAAGGAACGCGAGGTAAAGGATAATAACCCGGAACACGGGCGTCACTCCCTGCGCTCCCGGCCCGCATCTTCCGGTCCCCGCGGCGCCAGGCGTGAAATGGCTTCCCGCATGTCGGTGTCCGCAATGATATTCTTCATGTTGTAGTAATCCATTACACCCAGTTTTCCTTCGCGCAGGGCCTGGGCCATGGCCTTCGGGATCTCGGCTTCCGCCTCTACTACGCGGGCGCGCATTTCCTGCACCATTGCCCGCATTTCCTGTTCGCGGGCAATGGCCATGGCCCGCCGCTCTTCCGCTTTAGCCTGCGCTATACGCTTGTCGGCTTCGGCCTGATCGGTCTGCAGCTGGGCGCCAATGTTGCGCCCTACATCCACATCGGCTACGTCAATCGAAAGAATCTCAAACGCCGTACCGGCATCCAGCCCTTTAGCCAGAACCGTCTGGGAGATGCGGTCCGGATTCTCCAATACCTCTTTGTGCGACTCGGCGCTTCCGATGGTGGTCACAATACCTTCGCCAACGCGGGCAATTATCGTAGCTTCTCCTGCGCCTCCCACCAACCGCTCGATGTTCGCCCGAACAGTCACCCGGGCTTTGGCCTTGAGTTCAATACCGTCTTTGGCCACGGCAGCAACTACGGGGGTCTCGATCACCTTTGGGTTGACGCTCATCTGCACGGCTTCCAACACGTTCCGCCCCGCCAGGTCAATGGCCGCCGCCCGCTCAAAGGATAGAGGAATTCCGGCCCGGTGGGCCGCTATGAGGGCATCCACTACCCGGTCTACGTTCCCGCCTGCTAGGTAATGCGCCTCAAGCTGGTTGCTGCTGAGATCAAGTCCGGCCTTAATAGCTTTGATGAGGGGGTGAACGATACGGCTCGGCGGTACGCGTCTGAGGCGCATGCCGATCAGGCTGAAGATCCCCACCTTCACCCCTGCCGCCAAAGCCGATATCCATAGCCCCACGGGAATAAAGGAAAAGAGTACCGTCAGGAAAAAGAAAACCAGGAGCAGCACAAACATGAACAGCAAAAGTCCCGCCATATAGAAAACCCCCTTCGGCATCTAGTATTCTCGGCGGTATTTTCTACCAAACCCCTCCCCGCTACTATTATCTAATTTCAGCCACCACCACGCGCTGTCCTTCCACTCGGATTACCCGAACGTTTCTACCGGCCGGAATGAATTCACCCCGGCTCACGACGGCCACCCGCTCCCCATTAAATTCCGCCGTCCCGGCCGGCCTAAGCGGCGTTAAAGTACGGCCCTCGGCGCCAAGCAAGCGGCCGAAATCGGCCGAGGCGACGTATCCCCCGGCATCCGTCAAGCGCTCCGAAAGGACTAGGTTCCCGGGGCCGAAACGCCGCCAGAGCAGGTAGCCGGCCCCACCCAGAACCAGGAAAATTCCGAGGAAAGAGGCGAACAGGCCGGGTCCGTACTGCTTAGCCCAGGCCAAGCTGCCGAAGATGGCAGCGAGCCCCGCCAGGCCCAGAAGGCCAAAGCCCGGGACCACAAACGCTTCCAAAGCTAAGAGCAGAAGACCGGTCAGAAAGAGGAGCACTAATAAAGCCAGCACCATCCCCTCTCCCTTCACTTACAAGAAAACCCAGCCCGGAGGGACTGGGTCTTTCTTTTTTTTACTCGGAAAGAAGTTCGCGCACGATTTGATTAACCAGGCGTCCGTCGGCCCGGCCTTTAGTTTGCGGGATCAGGGCAGCCATCACCTTACCCAGGTCGCGCGGACCGGCCGCGCCCACTTTAGCAATGGTTTCGCGGGCGAGGTTCCTAATCTCATCTTCACTCAACTGGGAGGGGAGGTATTCCTTTAGGATGCGGATCTCCTCTTCCAGCTTAGCTACCAAGTCCTGCCGTCCGCCGCGGGCAAATTCGGGTATGCTGTCCTGGCGCTCCTTCACTTCACGGGCCAGCACTTCAATGACCTCTGGTTCGCTTAGTTTATGGCCCCTGGCTATCTCGGCGTTTTTCAGCGCCGCCCGGACCATGCGGATGACGGAGAGCCTTGTCTTGCCCTCCTCGCGCGCCTTCATGGCCTCTTTCATGTCTGCCAGCAGCCGTTCTTCCAGCGTCATGAGTCTGGCCTCCTCACGTTAGCTTCTTAGCGGAACCTTCTCTTGCGTGCCGCCTCCGACTTCTTCTTGCGCCGTACACTCGGCTTTTCATAGTGTTCCCGCTTGCGGATCTCTGATAAAACCCCTGACCGCTGGCACTGCCGCTTAAACCTGCGCAGCGCACTGTCGAGGGATTCGTTCTTCCCGATCCTGATCTCAGGCACTCGCCTCTCCCTCCCTCCGCCACGGCCATGAGCCCGGGGTATCAGGAAGATTATATATCAGCCTTAGAACCACTGTCAAGCTTTAGCCTGGAGGCCAGTTCATAAAGCGGCCGCCCAGGACGTGGAAATGCAGGTGCGGCACCGTCTGGCCGCCGTCCTCAAGCGTATTTACAACGACACGGAAGCCGCTGTCGGCGATTCCCAGTTCGCGTGCCACGGTGGTGATGGCCGTGTGGACCCGTTTTAAGAGGTCCGCATCGGCAGGGTCGAGGGCTAAAAGATGAGGTATGTGCTTCTTCGGGACTACAAGAACGTGAACGGGAGCCTGGGGGTTGATATCTTTAAAGGCCACCAGCTCCTCATCCTCGTAGATGAGCTGGCTGGGAATCTCTTTTGCGGCTATCTTGCAGAATATACAGTCCGCCATGCCTTTTTCACCCCCTTCGCCCTTAGTATTCTTCGCCGTTTTCCAGGAAAATCCTGCTTACCCCGCAATAACATTCGTCCAGGTGAAGTTGGTACGGCTGCAGGTTTTTCCGGGCAACGTTCTTTACGCGAGTTCTCCGTGAACGTAGTCAGGTGTGGCGGCCGTGACGCGGACCGGAAGCACCCGGTTCATCAACGCATCGGGCCCGGAGAAACGCACACGGATGTAATTGCTGCTATACCCCGCCAGGTCGCCTCCCTCTCGCTCTTCTTCGACCAGCACCTCCAGATTTCGTCCCAGGTACCGGCTGTGAAACTTCAGGGCCAGCTCTTTACCCAGAGCAATGAGCCGGCGGCTGCGTTCGTCCTTGATGCGGGCATCAACCTGATCCGGCATGGCTGCGGCAGGCGTACCCTGCCGGGGAGAGAAGCTGAAAACGTGCAGGCGGCTGAAAGCGGCCCGCCGTACCAGGTCCAGCGTAGCTTGAAAATCATCTTCCGTCTCGCCTGGAAAACCGACGATAATGTCCGTAGTCAGACCGACATCCGGCAGGACACTTCTTATTCTTTCCACCAGCCCCAAGTATTCCTCGCGGGTGTAGGGACGGCCCATGCGCTTTAGTACGGCGTTGGAACCGCTTTGCAGCGGAATGTGCAGGTGCCGGCAAACGCGCTCATGTTCTGCCATGTACGTAAGAAGATCGGAAGTAACCTCGTGCGGATCGAGCGAGCTCAAACGCACGCGTTTGAGCCCGGGGACGTCTTCCAGGAGTCTTAGCACGGTGATTAAGTCCACCCCCGGGCCCAGGTCGCGGCCGTAGAACCCCAGGTGAATTCCCGTAAGGACGATCTCGCGGTAGCCCTCGGCCGCCAGCCGTTCGGCGGCCGCCCGCACCCGTTCTGGTGCCCGGCTGCGGACGGGGCCGCGCGCGTACGGAATGATGCAGTAGGTGCAGAAACGGTCGCAGCCGTCCTCAATCTTAAGGTAAGCCCGGGTCCTCGTAGAATAGTCGAGGGGCAGCTCCTCGAAATCCATCTGTTCCTCGAGCACGCCCACCCGGTTGATTCTTTCCCGGCGTCGCGCCGCTTCCTCTACGTACTCTACGATGCGCGAGCGGTCGCGCGTGCCGGTGATCACACTCACCTCCGGGAGCTCCTCCACCGCCTGCGGAGCCGTTTGGGGCCAGCAGCCCACCACGGCGATGATGGCGCCCGGTGCGCGCCGCCCTGCCCGACGCACCAGCTGGCGGTTTTTGCGGTCCGCCAGGTGGGTCACCGTGCAGGTGTTTATGACGTACACGTCTGCTTCGTCTTCGAAGTCCACTATCTCATAACCGCGCCCGCGGAAGAGGTCCTTCATGGCCTCGGTTTCGGATTGATTTACTTTGCACCCTAACGTGGCGAAAGCCACCCGCTTGTTTCCCGCCAGCACCTTTGCCTCCTCATACGCATGTTGGCTTTAATCTGCCGCCTACCCCAGGTCGCCCAGTTCGTAGAGGATAATGCTTGCAGCTACGAGGCCAGCAGTCTCCGTACGCAAGATACGGGGGCCGAGCGTTACGGGAAGCGCACCGGCTTCGACCACAAGATCTACCTCTTCCTGCGTAAAACCACCTTCCGGCCCGACCAGAATGAGGAGCCGCCTCACCTTCCCTTTTCCGGCGAGCTCGGCCAGAGCGGCCCTTAGCCTGCGAGCGCGCTCTTCTTCCCAAAAAATAAGTACGGCATCAAACTCTTTGAAGCGAGCGCTGAGCGCCTCCAGCGTGGTAACACTTTCAACCCGCGGCACGAAAGTTCGCCCGCACTGTTTGCTCGCCTCGCGGGCAATGCGTTGCCAACGCTCGGTACGCCGCGTTCCTTCCGATATCTTCAGGACCGAACGGGCCGTATGTACCGGAATCACTTCCTTAACCCCTATCTCGGTCGCTTTTTGGATCACCAGCTCCAGTTTGTCGCCCTTGGCCAGCCCCTGGGCCAGAGCAAGGGATAGGGGCGCCTCCTTTTCTTGAGGCACCTCGGCCAGAACGCGCCCGGAAACGACCCTACCGGCGGCAATTTCGATCTCCACCAAGTATTCATGCCCCAGGCCGTCGAAAACATGAATCTTATCCCCTGGTCCCAGCCTTAGCACCCGGCAGATGTGGTGGGCTTCCTCATCGCCGAGGCGTACCCTTCCTCCGGTAAAGCGCTCGGGCGGAGCATAAAAACGCCGCACTTTACCTAGCCTCCCTCTGGGCGACAAAAGCCACCCACTCTTCTTGCCCCAGAATCTCGGTCAGCTTGAAGCCGCTCGCCGCCAGGCCCTCCTTCACCTCATCGAAGCTGGGTTCGATGACGCCGCTCCCGATGAATAGTCCGTGCTGGTGAAGATGGTTCGGCAGCTCCGGAATCAGCTCCAGGAGGACGCTGGGGGTAATGTTGGCGAGCACTAAGTCGGCTTTGCCGGGAAGTTCCTCAAAGAGGTTGCCTCCCAACACAGCGACGCGGTCGGTAACCCGGTTGCGCTCGCAGTTTTCCCACGCCGCCTCCACCGCCACCGGGTCGGCATCGACCGCCACCACTTCGCCCGCCCCGAGAAGAGCCGCAGCAATGGCCAGAATACCGGAGCCTGTCCCGATGTCGAAAACAGTCCAGCCCGGCTTGAGGTGTTTCTCTAAGAGGGTCAAAGCCATTGCCGTAGTAGGGTGGGTACCCGTCCCGAAGGCCATACCGGGGTCGAGTTCAATCACTATGTCATCCGGCGCCGCCGGATAATTCTCCCAGGCAGGCTTCACCACCAACCGCCGGCCGATCCGTACCGGCTTGTAGTAACTTTTCCAGGCCGTAGCCCAATCTTCCTCATCGACCCGTTCGAGGCTGATCTTTCCGCTGACATTCAGAATCCCCAGCACCCGGTTTACTTCGGCCTGGATCCCGGCCAGACGGTCTTCCAGTTCTTCATTGACCGGTAGGTAGGCCTTCACCGTTACCCCGCCGTCTACAGGTACTTCGTCCGGCAGCTCGGCCGCATCCCAGCGCCCGCTCGCCCGGTAGGTAGCAATAAAGCCGGGGTCCTCGATGACCACGCCGCCGGCCCCCGCCTCATGAAGGACGTTGGCAATAGCTTCCACGCCTTCTCGGGTGGTTTGAATACTGATCTCCGCCCACTCTCTGGCCATCGAGAACCCTCCTCCTCAGTTATCAGCGTTTACCTGAAAGCATCTCGCACTTTACGGAAGAACCCTTTCTCCTCGGTCTTGTCCCCTAAGGTCTTACCCAGCTCGCGCAGCAACTCGCGCTGCTTTTCATTGAGCTGCGTCGGTGTTTCTACCGTAACGGTTACATGCAGGTCGCCACGCCCGTGGCCTCTAAGGCGCGGCATACCCTTCCCGCGCAGGCGAAAGCGCGTGCCGGTCTGGGTGCCCTCGGGAATGGTGAGCTTGGCCTTCCCTTCCAAGGTCGGCACCTCTATTTCTGCCCCCAGAGCGGCCTGCACAATATTGAGCTTAACCTCCGTGAAAAGATCGTCGCCCTGGCGGCTGAAGATCCTATGCGGCCGCACCGTAATCAAGACGTAAAGGTCCCCGGGTGGTCCACCGAACCTTCCGGCTTCGCCCTCGCCTGCCAGGCGCAGGCGCGCGCCGGTATCCACCCCGGCCGGAATACGTACCGTTATACGGCGCGCACGCCGGACCCGCCCGCTCCCGCCGCAGGTACCGCACGGGCGGTTAATGACTCGCCCGCTGCCGTGGCAACGCGGGCACGTGGTGATGTTAACCATACGACCGAAGGGGGTCGCCCTCTCCTGGCGTACCTGCCCGGTGCCGCCGCACAAGGGACAGGCCTCCGGCCGGGTCCCGGGCGCGGCACCGGTGCCGCCGCAGGTGCTGCACGTCTCTTCCCGCAGCACCTCGATGTCCTTCTCCAGGCCTGTGGCCGCCTCTTCCAAGGAAATCTCCAGGCCGTACTCCAAATCCGCCCCTCGCTCCGGCCCCTGCCGGCGTTCCCGGCCGAAACCGCCGAAGAACATTTCAAACAGGTCGCCGAAACCGCCGAAGTTACCGAAGCTGCCGAAATCGCCAAACCCACCGAAATCCGGACCGGCCCCGCTGCCGCCGGTGAAGGCAGATGGATCAAAAGCGGCGTGGCCGAACTGGTCGTACTGCGCGCGCTTCTGAGGATCGCTCAGTACCTCGTACGCCTCATTAATTTCCTTAAATTTTGCTTCTGCGTTAGGGTCCCCGGGGTTCACGTCCGGGTGGTACTGGCGGGCCAGGCGGCGGTAAGCCTTCTTAATATCTTCCTGGCTGGCCGTGCGGGGCACTCCCAGGACTTCATAGTAATCTCGTTTTTCGGCCAAGCTCATCACCCCCCGGCCTCCAGGCCCGCCTTACTTTTTCTCGTCGTCAACCTTATACTGGGCGTCGTAGACGTTTCCGCTCTGCGGACCGGCCGAGCCTGGGTTCGTGCTCTGGCCGCCTCCAGGGTTCTCGCCCGCTTTACTGTAAAGGGCAGAACTTACCGCGTAAAGGGCCTCAGAGAGTTCTTCGCTGGCTTTCTTAATGGCTTCGGTGTCGTTGCCTTTCAAAAGTTCCTTAACCTTGCTTACGGCTTCCCGCACCCGGTTTACCAAAGCTGCGTCCACTTTGCCTTCGGCATCTTTGAGCGTCTTTTCGGCGTTGTAGGCCAGAGCATCGGCCTGGTTCTTGGCTTCGGCCGCTTCACGCAGCTTTCTATCTTCCGCCGCGTGTTCTTCGGCCTCTTTGGCCATCCGCTTAATCTCTTCTTCGGTCAGGCCGCTTGAAGACTTAATGGTGATAGCCTGTTGCTTGCCAGTTCCCAGGTCCTTGGCCGAAACGTGGACGATACCGTTGGCATCAATATCAAAGGTAACCTCAATCTTCGGGACGCCCCGCGGTGCCGGCGGAATGCCGGTAAGCTCAAAGCGGCCGAGGGTTTTGTTGAAGGCCGCCATCTCGCGCTCGCCCTGCAGAACGTGAATCTCCACGCTGGTCTGGCC
>JASKLG010000037.1 GCA_030153805.1 Bacillota bacterium
GGCGTATTTTACGATTACCGAAAGTTTGATAGATTCCATGCCGGCAACAATGAGGAGGTCAGTAGCGGTACCGCTGATGCGGGTAATCGTGGCGCGGTCCACATACTTGTTTGTCCCGGTTTTAAGGATAAGATGCTGAAGCGCGTAGGCGACGATAAGCGCCCAAGCAAATTCTGGAATCTGTAGGTTCTTATTTAAAGCACTAACCCATTTGGAAAGGTAATAGCCGATAAGCGACGGGATTAGGATTAGGGCGAGGTGGAAAGTAAGCGGGTCGATGGAAATGGATGCAACGGTGGCCTTGCCGAGGGACTTTTGATTTTCCGGAACCACCAAGCCCGTGCGCAGCTCGCGGGGGAGTTCGCTTGGAGACTCGATGAAACTAGTAATCCCTTTTCGGGTAGCCCAGTTGATGAGTGCGACACCGCCGACGATACCGCCGATAATTCCTACCGTAGCCGAGGTCATACCGAGGCCTAGGGCTTCATCCCATCCTAGGCCCTCAAAAGCCGCGCCTACAGCGGCAGCCGTTCCGTGCCCGCCATAAAAGCCAGTAGCCAGCATCAAGCCAAAGCCTGGGTGCAATTTCCAAATTGCTCCCAGAATGTAAAGGGAAAGGACCATTCCCAGGCCGTACTGGGCGAGGGCGATCCCTGTGTAGTTAGTGAACATCTCGCCGATGCCCCGACCGCTTTTACGCCAGTCCACCGGTTTGTCCCCGATGGGCATGGAAGCAAAAACCAGGATAATAAGGATGCTGGAATAGGTGCCTACCGAGCCGGAGAAGGGCAGCCAGCCTAGCCCGTTAGGTCCAAGCGCCCAAGCCAGGAAGCCGGCGATGAGAGCAGCAGGGAGAAGGAGATCCTGAAAGAGCTTAACCTTGGCGCGCAGGATTTGGCCTAAGACCAGGAGCCCGCCCATAAGGCCAAAATCGACGAAAACACTCCAGGCCGTAAAGTTCATGTTCTACTTCTCCTTTCTTCCGGTTTCTAGGTACACCCGCAACGTGGAGCTGTCCAATCCGGCAAGGCCCAAGTTGGCCGCCGTGCGCCCGGTCTGCCAGAAGTTTTCCCCTAAAGCCGCGTTGCCGAGGTCGACAACTGCCCGACAAGTGGGAGTAGGCTCACCTGCAACTTCGCCTAGGGAAACAAGGGGAACAAGGCCGGTGGGCAAATCTTCCAGGAGATAGCGCACGCGTAGACTGGTGGGTGCTTTGATACCGTGGTAGGCCGGATTGTCGAGAAGCGCTTCCCGCAAAGTAGCCCCTTTGGCGCCGTACACAGCCGTCAGCCACTCTTTGGCCGTAAGCACATTGGCGTTTAGCTTCCGGGCCACGGCCACGCGTTCTGCATCAATCTGTTCCAGCACTGCTGCAACCCCGTGCGTCATGCCGTGGCGGTAGAACTCAAAATCTTCTCCGGCTTCCACGCGCCCGGCGTTAAGAAGCACCGTAGCAGGGTGAAACACAGCCCCGATGTTCATAAGACTCGTTTCCAAAACTGTAGGTGCAGGTTTAAACTCCGTAAAGTGCGGCTTTAAAGCAGCCAGTACCGCCGGAGTGTCGACGGCCGGAAAAGCAGCCAGGGTCACTTCTTTCTTGATTCCTTTAATGCTTACCGCGGATACGCCTACGGCCCGACACGCGTAAAGGAGTGTCTGCGTTTCAGCCAGGTAAACACGGGCACGGCAGCCGCTTTCCCGAAGTACGTGGGCAAACTCCAGGGCGCCGCCCGTACGGCCCGGGTTGAGGACAACTGTTTGCTCGTCGACAAGATAGGGAGCGAGGGCCCGGGCTATTTCCCGGTGGGCAAAGGCCGGGACCACCACCAAAATGAGAGCGGCATCTTGTAGCGCTTGTTCGAAGTTCGCACCCACTACCTCAACAGGGCCAAAGCCTGTAACTTCCCCTTCTACGGTTACCCCTCCAACTTCGGCAATACCGGCCAGCTCGTCCGGAAAGCGGCTGGCCAGGCGCACGGTAGCCCCCTTTAGGGCTAGGTGCCCGGCAAAGGCTCGCGCACCGTTACCACCTCCTATGACAGCGATTACGTCGCGGCGTAAGCTCACGGAAAACATCCCCTTTTTCTAGACTTTGTTGCATTAACGCGCAAAGGTTCCCAGCACATCAAAAACTTCCTCCGTTGCCGTAAGAACATCTACCACCTCCTTCTTTTGGATTAAAGCCACCGCACTTACAAGCGCATTGGCGAAGGCCACTGACGGTACGGCCGACCCAATAGGATGTAGAGACGCGTTGGGAAGGAAAAAAACCACATCGCCCAAAGGGGCAAGAGGCGAAGAAACACCGTCGGTCAGAACAATTGTATGCGCCCCGCGCCCGCGGGCAAACTGGAGGACGCGCACAGTGTCGCGGGTGTACCGCGGGAAGGCTATACCTACCACCGCATCCTCGGGCCCGATGGCCCGGATGGCTTCTGCCAAGTCGCCTGCCCCAGGGATGAGGCAGCGGGCATTGCCGCGTACAGCGTTTAAGGTAAAAGCCAGAAAATAAGCAGCGGCATAGGAAGAGCGCAGGCCGATCACGTAGATCTGTCGTGCCATAGTAAGGTATCTAACCGCTCTTTCAAAGTCGGAAGAGCTAACCTGGGCGAGGACTCCGGTCAAATTATCCATGTCCATGGCCAGGGATTTTTCCCAGACTGTAGTTTCAGCGCCCACATGGTTTACAGTTTGATTGAGCCGCTCCAGAGTAATAGGGAGGGTAAGGTCCTTCTGCACTGCTTTCTGAAAAGCAGCAAAGCCGTCGTAACCCAAGCGCGTCAGCAAGCGAATTACCGTGGATTCGCTAACGCCCGCCTGTGCCCCCAGCTGGGCGGCCGAGGTATAAACAACTTCCTCCAGGTGTTCCAGGAGATAGTCGGCAATGCGCCGCTGGGCTGGTGTGAGCTCATTACACTTCTCTTTTAAGCGGCGGCTGAAAGCTTCTTTGGCTTTGTTCATGATGTCCCCCCTGAGTAATTTGTCAGTCCCCAGTGATATTGCATAATCTTAAGACGGCTGCAGCTGCACCATCTATGATTGATATAGTTGCAGTCTATACATCATACTTCTTAGATGTGCTTGCCTGCTTTTCCTTCATTGTTAGAAAAGTGTCATTCGTAGGCAACAAAAAGCCAGACCCGCCCATGGGCAGATCTGGCTGACTGCTTCTTCATTGGCTATCTTGAGTTACCAACAGCTACCAGCGAACCACTTTCTTATATGTGGCCAGGGTGGGCGCAGGGCCGGCCTTCTTGAACTCGTCCTTGATGCTCTTTAAGTACTTGGCATCCGTCATGATGTCAATCCCGAGGGAAGCCAGCACTTTGGAAGCAACGAGCATACCCTGGTGTCCTATTTCGCTAATCGTGGCATCGGCGGCTTCGATGGAGTGCCCGGGCGCATCCTTCGGCTTGCTGGCTATGCTTAGCGAGATGGCCGGGAACTTACCAGAGAGCTCCGCAAAGTCGGTGGAACCTCCTGTCTTTGGCTCTTCATCCACAGCCTGAGCCCCATATTGCTTCGCATAGGCGAAGGCACGTTCTTCAAGAGCGGCGAGGGCCAGAGTGTTGTAATACTTGCCGTAGTTGATAATCTCCACCTCGGTGCCGGTCATCATCGCCGCTCCCCTGGCGATGTCCGCCAGCCGTTCGCCCATTTTGTCCACGTATTCGCGCGTAGGATGACGGTAGAAGAAGTCGGCCTCGGCGATGGATGGGATGACGTTGGGAGCGTCACCGCCTTTAGTGATCACCCCGTGAATGCGGGCATCCGGAAGGATGTGTTCGCGGTAGGCGTCAACCGCCGCAAACATCAGGCGGACGGCATCGAGGGCATCGAGGCCATTCCAGGGATCGCCGGAGGCATGGGCGCTCTTGCCTTTAAAAAGGTACCGGGTTGAGTCTAAAGTTACTCCCGACCAGCCGGGGGCAAGGCGGCTGGTAGTGCCGCTCCCGTGGAACATGAGGAGCACGTCTGCGCCGTCGAAAACGCCGGCGGCCAGCATCTTACCCTTCGCCGGTGGTGGTATCTCCTCTGCCGGCGTTCCGACTACCCTAACGCGGCACGGAATCTTGTTTTTCTCCATGACCTGTTTCAAGGCCACGGCTGCGCCCAGGCCGGCCGGACCCTGCAGGTTGTGCTGGCAGCCGTGGAAGGCCGTGCCGCCCGGGCCGCGCAGCGCGTCATACTCCACAATGTAGGCCACGGTAGGCCCAGCGGTCCCTTGCTGGAACGTGGCTTTGAAGGCCGTTTCCAGCCCGGCCACACCTACCTCCACGTTGAACCCGTTCTCCTTGAGGTAACCTGTCAGAAGCTTAACTGCTTCAAACTCATGGTAACCCGGTTCCGGGTTATGGTACATCCAATCTCCCATTTCGTAAAGTTTCTCGGCCTGGGCCTCGACTAGTGCTACAGCATCGGCGCGCAGCTTATCCGGCCGCGGTGCCGCCTGAACTGTCAAAGAAACCAACAAAACGAAGGTTAAAGCCGACACCAGGATCTGTCGCAACCTTCTGCCTTCGGGCATGACAAGAATCCCCCTCGCTACAAGATTGGTTGACCCCGGGGTCTTTGCGTCTAACCTGCGCGCTGGTTAGTTATAGTGGATTGTATAATATTTACAAGGCGAAGTCAAGTAATTTTTGTCGCACTATTAGCATGTATCGCCCATATCATGTAGGGTGATCAAAACCGTCTTATGGTTTATATATTGCACTTGGGGCTTTGAAGGTTCGAAGCATAAGCGGGCATGTGAGGCCAGAAAATAACCTGTGGAAGTATATAGGAACCTCACCACAGGAAGACTAATAGTAGAAAATTTAGCTTAAAGGAAAGGATGATTAGGTTAATGGCTAAAGAACAAAAGGTTGCTCTCTTTATCGACTTTGAGTACCTCTTTTTCACGCTGGCCAACCAGTACGGCATCTCCCCTAGGCCAGAAGAGCTCATTCGCATAGCTTCGGAGTACGGCGAACTAAAGGTAGCCAAGGCATTTGCCGACCTGGCCAGCTCAGAAGAGCTTCGCCGTGCAGCGTATCTTCTGCGGACCCAGAGTATCGAAATGGTAGACGCCGCCTCCGACAGAACCCGCGAAAGAGCGAAGAATTACACCGATTTTGCCATGCTGGATGCTATTTACGGCACCTATCTGGATCAAGAAGACATTAACACCTTCGTTATCGTCACCGGCGACGGACATTTTTCCAGCGTGGTAGCGCGCCTGCGCGTGCGCTGCAAGAAAAACATTGTTGTTGTAGGACTGCCCCATTTCATTAGCCGCGAACTGTACCAGAGCGCTTCCGAGGTGCGAGAATTGGTGGTGGAGCCTGCGGCAGCTCCCATCGACCGCAACGACCTCATCGCCTTCGTCACCAACTCCATCCGAACACACCCCTTCGTCACCTTCAACAAGACGGTAGCCATTTACAGTAAGGTACGCCAGGTCGACGAAGTAGCCGTACGCCGAGCCCTGGCTTCTCTCATTGATGAAGGGGTTTTTATTCAAGTAATTGAGCATACCCCTCAAGCCGACGTCCGCGTCCTCAAAACTCCCACCCTCGCCGTGGCCTCTATTTAAAAGTGGAATATTGTTTTCACTGCCGGCTCAGTGACGTGCGCCTAAAGCCGCCTGGCGCCGGCGGTATTCTTTTAAGTAAGGCCGGAGCTGCCGGCCGATTACCAGAGCGTAAGTGAGCGCGCCGGCACCGATGAAAAGAATGAGCCGGAGGGCCTGCGCAACAAAGATCACAAGGCCGGGCGGAAGCGGCAGGACACTCGCAACTCTAACATAGCCCGGCGCCGGCCAAGGAAAGAGGCGCTGGAGAAAAGTCACGACAACGGCCATTACCAGCGAACCTACCAGGATCTGCAATGCGCTCCCGGCCAGCTTTTTCCCCCCAAGACCTCCCAGCCGGCGTCGTAATAGAAAAAGGAGAAGAAGGCAGCCTAACGAATTCGCCAGAGCGGTAGCCAGAGCGAGGCCGGCGTGAGCCAGGTAGCGCACCAGAATAAGATTAAGAACGACGTTGGCTGTGATGGAGACAAACCCTGTCAGCATGGGCGTAGTTGTATCCTGGAGGGCATAGAAGGCGCGACTCAAGTGGTCACGCCAAGCTATGGGCAGAAGGCCGAGGCCGTAGCACAGGGCGGCAACGGCTGTTGCTTGGGTGGCCCGGGCATCAAAAGCACCGCGTTCGAAGATAAAACGCACTATATCTATACGCAAAAGAACCAGCCCAACGGTTACGGGAACCAATAGGAGAAGACAAATGGTTAAGCCCTCTTCCACGAGTTCACGGAAACGCTCGCGTTCCCCGGCCGTCCAGCGGGCAGCTAAGCTCGGATAAAACACGGTGAGAATAGGGGTAATGAGAAAACCGATGGGAAGCATGGCCACGCGGTTGGCATAATTTAGCGCCGTTATGCTTCCTTCCGCAAGGCCGGAGGCCAGGATACGGTCCACCACTGTATTTATCTGCCCTATGGCTACGCCAAGTATCACCGGCGTCATAAGTACTGCAATACGCCGCACTGCCGGGTGGGCAAGGTTTAGAACCGGCTGGTAGCGAAACTCCTGTTTCAGCAGAGCGGGTACCTGGACGAGAAGCTGGGTACTTGTGGCAAGAACGGTTAACCAAGCAAGGGTATAAATGCCGCCGTGCCGGGCGGCCCAAAGGGCGAAGATGATAAGGCAGATGTTACTGGGAATGCCTATTATTGCCGGAGCGAAGAAGCTCTTGCGTGCCTGGAGCACCGCCGTCGCCCATCCGGAAAGCCCGAGGATGAGCATCGTCGGCATAATGATACGGCTTAGGCCGGCGGCAAGCTCGGCCTGGGCAGGGGAGAAGCCGGGAGCAACCAGGCGGATTATAAGCGGAGAGACGAATATGCCCATTAACGTAAGGGCTGAAAGAACCAAGAGCACCGCGTGAAACACACTCCAAATCACGCAGGAGAGCTCTCCTTTTTTCTCCGCCGTACCGTAGGCAGTAAAGACCGGGATGGCCGCCGTCGTAAGCGCCGCGCCTACTAAACCGAGGAGCATCATCGGCACCACCTGGGCTACCAGGTAGGCATCCATGGCCGCGCTGGCCCCAAAGCCGGCAGCCAAAGCCGCCTCACGCCCAAATCCCAGCACCTTACTAACCACCGTTGCCGCAAAGATAATCCCTGCGGCCTTCGCCGCTTCCCACCGGCTCACCCAGACCATCCTTCCCTTTTCGCTCGTACGCTTTCTGCTTTTCCTTTCTCCTTTTCGTTCCCTAAGCTTGTTTTCCTGCCTGTGGGTATCCCGGGCAGCTGATAGCGCGCCACACGGCTAGCGCAGGGCGTCGGTAGGCTCAAGGGCGGCGGCTTTGGCGGCCGGCCAGACGCCGGAGGCGGCGCCGACGAGCAGGGCAAAGCCGAAGGCGACCAAGATGGAGAAGAGAGAAAGAGCAGTGGGCGGGCCAAAGCGGCGAATGAGAAGGGACGCTCCCGAACCTACGAGAATTCCGATAATGCCGCCGGCGCCGCTGATGATGGCCGCCTCAATGAGGAACTGGCTCAGGATCTGGATATTCTGGGCACCTACGGCCTTTCTGATGCCGATCTCGCGCGTGCGCTCAGTCACCGATACCAGCATAATGTTCATAATGCCAATACCGCCAACCAAAAGCGAAATGCCGGCGATGGCCGCGAGCATCAGCGTCATCGTGCGGTTCATCTCCGCCACCTGTTTTAGCATGTCGTCCCGGCTCATAACGTACGCCGCATCGGGCCGGCGGTACATTTTAAAGAAAATGCGCCTGAGCTGCAGGGCCGCCTGGGAAGCCTCTTTGGCGCCGGCGGCTTTAATGTTAATGGTGTCGATACGGCCCGCCCCGCCCATAAGACGTTGAGCCGTGGTATAGGGCAGGTAGATGGTGCGGTCGATCCCGTATTCCTGATCGGGCATTTTGGCCGCGAGCACGCCTACCACGGTGAAGCGCTGGTTATTAAAGTAAACCTCTTCCCCCACAGGGTTTACCCCGCGGAAAAGTTGCTCCGCCACGGCGGCTCCGATTACCAGCACCCGCCTCCGCTCCCTTACATCCACCTCGCTGAGGTTACGGCCCCCGGCCAGTTTAAACTCGCGAATTTCCAGGAAATCTTGCGTTACGCCCTGGGCGGGGGTATCGATGAAGTTGTTGCGCCATTTAAGGTTCCCCCCCAGCCCGATTACGGGCATTACATACTTGACACCTGCCACGCGCGTTTTTAAGTCTTCTATCAGTTCCGGGGTAAAACGCACATCCCATCCCTGGCTATGTACCTCGATAACATTCGAGCCTAAGCTCTCCAGATGCCGCTGGATGCTCAGACGTGCCCCCTGCCCTACAGATACAAGAGCTATTACCGAGGCCACGCCGATGATCACGCCCAGCATGGCAAGGAAGGAACGCAGTTTGTTGGCCAGGATACCGCGCCAGGCCAGCTTCAAGCTGAGGAGAAACGTCACTTTTCTTCCCCTCCTTCCTCAGCACCCGGAAGCTTCGCCAAGAGCTCTTGCGCTGAAAGGCGCTCTTCCGGTAGCACGCGCTCATCGCTCACAATGCGGCCGTCGGCCAGGCGCACAATGCGCTCAGAGTGACGGGCCACGTTTGGGTCGTGGGTGACCATAACCACGGTAATTCCCTCGGCATTGAGCTCCTGGAATACGGCAAGAATTTCCTCGCCGGCGCGTGAATCCAGGTTGCCCGTCGGTTCATCGGCCAGGATTACCTCAGGCTGCGCCGCCAATGCCCGAGCGATAGCCACGCGCTGCTGCTGGCCGCCGGAAAGCTCACGCGGGCTGTGGCGCAGCCGTTCTTTAAGTCCCAGGCGCACCAAGGCCTCCTCCGCCCGCCGGCGCCGTTCTCGTGCCGGCACTCCACGGTAAATGAGAGGTAGCTCCACGTTCTCGAGCGCCGTAAGCTGTGGCAGGAGGTTAAAGTTTTGAAAAATGAAACCTATCTTGCGGTTACGGATGGAAGCGAGCTCCCGGTCGCTCTTTTTTCCTACTTCTTCCCCGTCCAGGCGGTATACGCCGCCGCTGGGGCGGTCCAGGCAACCCAAGATGTTCATCAACGTGGACTTGCCAGAACCGGAAGGCCCCATTACGGCCACCATCTCGCCCGGGCGGATTCCCAATGTCACACCCCGTAGGGCCGGCACCTTGATACGCCCAAGCCGGTATATCTTGGTAACCTCTTCCACTTCAAGCATAAACGCCGCACTCATAATTACGCTCCTCCCCTCCTACCTAGGGAAGTACGCGCACCGAACGGCCGGTTCTTACCGGCCCGGCAGGACCGCCGAAAAAGCGCTCCTGATCGGCCGAACTGCCGGTTACCACCACTTGCCCCTCGCTCAGCCCTTCCAGCACCTCGGCCACGCGCCGGTCCTGCAGCCCGAGTTTTACCGGCACCTCCCGCAGCTGGCCTGCTTCCAAAACCTGGACAAAGGTTTGGCCGCCCTCTTCGTATACCGCCTCGATGGGCACCGTTAGGACATTGCGACGCTCATCTACAAAGATGGAGACGTTGGCCGTCATACCGGCACGCAGCTCGTCCGGCTCGAGCACCTCGATTTTGACCGGGAAACCGGGTATGCCATCTTTCTGCGTACCCTGAGCCGCCACCTCCACCACCCGGGCGGCAAACGTCTTTCCCGGCAGGGCATCTACGCGCACGACCGCTTCCATTCCCGGCTTCAAGTGCACTATGTCCAGCTCATCAATCATGATTTCTGTGGTCATCTTGGCGTAACTGGCCAGCTTAACCACCGTCCTGCCGGCCTCCACCTTTTGCCCCGGCGCCGTATTTACCTCAATTACCCGCCCGCTCAGCGGTGCACGCAGGGTAAGGCCGGCCAGTTCTTCTTGTTTGCGTTCGAGCTCTACGCGGGCTTGTTGAAGCCCTAAGATCTTGCTGTACACTTCAAGTAGCGCCGAACTCTTCTCTAACCTGGCCAGCACCTCGCCAGCACGCACACGGCTTCCTTCTTTTACTAGGATTCTCTCCAGGCGTCCGCCCACCCCGCTCGTAACCCAGGTATCTTCCTTCCACTTGGTGGCCGTGCCGGTACCAGCGACGATGCCGCTGCCGGTATCGATGTTCACCTCCGCCTTCATCTCGGGAGCCAGGAGCCCCGGATTGGGCACGCTTATAACTACCCGCCGCATGAAAGCAGCGCCCTGCGGGTACCGGTTGGGATCTACTTCCGCGACGCGGCCGGGCGTACTGCCGGAAAAGTCGTGGAACTGTAGTTCAGCCGACTGGCCCACTTTAACGTTACGTGCGGAACCCTCATCCAGATAAAGCTCCACCAGGACTTCGCTGTCGTCCACCAGGCGCAGCAGGTCCTGCTTGGCGCCGATCTGATCGCCCTCTTTCACCTTAAGTTCGGCCACCCGCCCCGTCACCGGCGCGCGCACCGAAAGAGCAAGATCCGGGTCGGCACCTTCCACCTCTTCCGGAGGAACGCCCAGGATTTTCGCCAAATCAAGGCGCGCCTGCTCCAGCTCCAGCCTAGCCTTCTCGACCTCCATGCCCAAAGTGGCGTTATAAAGGGTAAGGAGCGGATCGCCCTCGTTCACTTCCTGACCTTCTTTTACAAAAACCTGGTCCACCAGGCCCTCGCTGAGCGGAGCTACGTCTTTTTCTTCGCCGGGCGCGAGCTGTCCCCACCCTTCCACGGTAAGGCGAACGTCCCCGCGCTCTACCCGGCCCGTGGCTATCACGTCCGGCTTCACCGCACCGTTCGCATCTTTCCCCTTCAGTACCCGCCAGGCAAAAAACCCGCTGCCGCCGAGCACCAAAGCCACGACCAACCAGATAACCAGTTTCTTTCTCATCTCCCTCAAGCCGCTCCTTTCGCTACCATTCCGTTGCCTAAGTCTATGACGTACCAGGCGCTGGAAAAGTTCCCTCGGTCGAGGAGTTGGGAAAAGCGGGCACGGGGGGCGATGATTGAGCGGTACTTGACTTAGTCCAGTGACTTAGTTTATTATATATTTGAAGGGAGACTGATTCCTTATGAGCATGCAGGTGAACATCCACCAGGCCAAAACGCAGCTGTCTAGACTGCTGCAATATGTAATGGAGGGGCACGAAGTTGTCATTGCCAAGGCCGGTACACCAATTGCCCGCCTGGTACCTATTCCTACCGACCAGCCCCAACGTATTCCCGGTAGCGCTAAGGGGAAAGTTGTGATCGCCCCCGACTTTGATGAACCGCTTCCTGAAGATGTCCTGAAAGCATTCGAAGAAGGATGGCCAAAGTGAAGGTTATTCTTGACACACACGTCTTCCTCTGGTGGATCATCGACGATCCCCGGCTCTCCCCTAGAGCCCGGCAGGTTCTAGGCTACCCAAGAAATGAACTCCTTCTTAGTGCGGCAAGCGGATGGGAAATGGCTATAAAGGTTGGATTGGGTAAGCTGAAAATACCTGCACCGATCGATCGCTTCATTATGGATCAACTGAATATCAACGGTATCTCCGTTTTACCTGTTGACCTCCGGCACGCCTTGCATGTCGCCGCATTGCCTAAATTGCACCGCGACCCGTTCGACCGCCTGCTTATTGCTCAGGCTCAGGTCGAACGCATTCCTATTGTCTCCGGAGATTCCCAAATTAGGCGGTACGACGTTGAGGTTATTTGGTGAAAGTCTCTGCTGCAGGCAGCAAGCCATGAATAGAGTCATAGAAAAAGGCCGGGTGCGCTCGGGCCTCAGCTTTGGGTCAGCACCCGGCTTTTCGGTTATCATGCCGGATGGGGAGGGTCAAGACCAATAGGCCGATCAGGTTAGTTCTCTATACCCCGCCGGGCGGGGACGCCCTGGCGGTAGTAGTGCTTCACTTCACGCATCTCGGTAAC
This sequence comes from Bacillota bacterium, assembly GCA_030153805.1. GTDB lineage: Bacteria > Bacillota > DTU030 > DUMP01 > DUMP01 > DUMP01. The sequence goes on from JASKLG010000037.1 coordinate 11,881, forward strand.
GAGGTCGGCACGCTGGATAAGCGCGGCCGGAGCGCCGCGCCCGGTAATCACTACTTCAACGTTCGCCGCGCGGGCATCTAAAAGCTTAAGTACGTCATCCAGCTCTACCAGTCCCAGGGTAAGGGCAACGTTTAGCTCATCCAAGACCACCAGGTCGTACTCACCGCCCGTAAGGGCCGCGCGCGCCAGTTCCAGCCCGTCCTGAAGTAACCGCACGTAATCTTCGGGCGGCTTACCCGGCTCAAATACCACCAGTCCCTTACCCATGGCTGCGGCCGCCTCGGGCGAGATTTGGTCCGCTCGGGCAACGAAGTACGGTTTGCCTAAAGCCACCACTTTCAGTCCGGCTAGAGTACTCAAGATATGGTGCTCGCTGTAATCGGGCCGCTTCATAAACTGCAGGAATAGCACGCGCTTTCCGGCCCCCAGTGCACGAATCGCCAGGCCGATGGCTGCCGTGGTTTTTCCCTTACCGTCGCCCGTATATATTTGCACATAGCCCCTGGTTTCCTTTTTTTCCACTGCTACCACTCCTCGTTTTCTAGCTTTTAGGTGTAGTTGCTGCCAGCTCTAGTTAACCATTTACAGCTAAAATCAATTAAGCTGAGCGGCCAGCTCCGGCCGGGCGGTAAGAGCCTGCTCAATGAGCTTCTGCGCCTCAGCGGTATTGCCTTGTTTGGCAGCGGTGAGGCCGAGCCAGAGGCGCGCTTCGGCCTGGATGTTCTTATCCTTACTTTCGGCCAGGGGTGTGAGGATGGCCTCCGCCGCGTTGTATTCGCCCGCCAGGTATTTCCCTGCACCCAGGTAAATGTTAAGGCGCGGGGTAACGGAAAGCGGCGGTCTGCCAAGTTTCCTGTATTTTTCGGGCGTAGCCGCAAGAAGCTCTTCGATTCGGCCGGGGAGAGCATCTAACTTGGCCAGAATTTCTTCCGCGCGGGCAGTCTCGCCTTTCTTTTTGAAGTAACGCGCCGCCTCCACATAGGCCTGGGCCAGACTTTCGTAGTCTGCCGCCCGCCGGGGCATAAGTTCAACTACCCGTTCGGCATATTTCAGGCCTTCATCTACAAAGCCATGGCGAAAGACCATGGCCGCACGGATGGCGGCAAAGGTGGGATTATACGGTTCTAGTTCTTGTCCTCTGCGTACCAAGTCCAGCGCGCGCAGGATAAGTTTTTCATCTTTCTTTTTCTCGCCCGTCTTTTCCAGGCACTGAGCGAGGTCGATTTGGTAAGAAGCCGTAAGAGGATCGTACTTTATTGCCTGCTCAAGGCGTTTGATGGCAAAGGGGATGTTGTTGTACTGCAGGAACTTGGCGCCCTGCTGGCCGTAGTTGAAACCGATAAGCAGCGAGCCGGCTCCGGCCATGGTTACCCCGGCCAGGAGCACGGCCAGCGCCCCCGGCCAGGCGGCGCTGGTGCGGGCAAAGGAAAAAGACGGCAGGCACTCTCCCTGCTCGGCGGCCGCCTGCATAAGCGCCAGGAGCGTCCATAGGGCAAAGGAAACTGCCGAAAGCGAAAGGTTGAAGTCGATGAAGCTGTGCGCACCCAGGTTAAAGGCAGCGGCCAGGATTCCAGCCGTCAGGAGGCGCAGAGAACAATCGCGGCTGAGGATAAGAACCCGCAGAGCAGAGTAGAGGGCCGCCCCCCACAGGGCTAGAAAGGCCAGGAAACCCACTGTACCCACTTCAACCCATGTCTGCAGCCAGTGGTTGTGCACCTGGTTGGACCAGTAGAGGTAGTACTGGTACTGGTGGTACAAGGCATCCCAGGCGCCTCCGCCGGCGCCCAGGATGGGATGGTCCTGAACAATGCGGAAGGCATCGGCCGACCACCAGAGGCGCTCCGCGGCACTCTGGGTGGTCAGGCTGATAGTCCGGAAGCGGGCGATGAGACTCCCGGGGAGGAGTTTGGCCGGGCCGATCTTCACCACAGCCAAACCCAGCATGGCGACAAGGATAACAATGAGCCCCACGGCCGCCGCCCGGCGATAAGGCCCGGAAGAAACCCGCCGAATCGGCAAGGCAAGAAGCGACAGGGCCGCGGCCAGGCCGGCCGCCAGCGCCGCCCACTGCCAGAGGAGTACGCCGCCTCCGCCTTTGGCCGCGAGTGCCGCTCCAAACGGCGAGGCAGAGGTCAGGGCGCCTGTCGCGGCTGCCACGAGGTGCCAAAAGACCTCAAGCCGCCTCCCCAGGGGCGCAGCCACGAGCAAAAGGAGCGCGGCAGCCGGCAAGATGAGGAGCGCACCGCGCGACTGGGTGAAAAGAAAGGTAAGGAACATAAATCCTGCCGCAGCGGAAAGAAGCGGCTTCTCCCAAAGGCGTGGAGTTTCTGCCGCCAGGGCGACGGCGAGGACCATCATGGTAGCCAGGTACGAGGCAAACGTGTTGGGGTACTGGAAGCTTGAGGCAAGACGCCCGCCCACGAACGCCCCGTTATAAGTGAAGGTGCCGGCCGCAACGCCAACGCCGAGCACGGCGGTAGCTACGCCGGCCAGCACCAACGCCCGCAGGAAAAGGCCCAGGTCTCGCCTTTCCCGCACTAGCTCCAGCGCCAGCCAGAGGAGGAGAAAGTAGTTCAAGTTCTTGAGAAGCTCACCTAGGGCCGCGCGCGGGTTGGCCGCTACAAAGAAAGACAGGCCGTAGGCCACAACCAGGGTCAGTGCCGCCAGATCCACCGGTCCGTGAAAGAACCCTCCTGCCCTTAGCCAAAACCGCCGCCCCCACCAAAGGATGAAGAGGCCGAGCGTTATGAGGAGCGCAATGAGTTGCTCGCGGGGGAAGAACAGGCCGCGGAAAAACGGCGGCACAAGGAGCAGGCCGAGCACGCCGGTGTATACCAGCCAGTAAATGGCGCCGGCCACCACGGTGCCGGCAAGGCGGCCCGTGCGCCGGGCCGGTCCGCCCGGAGGCGCCTGAGGTGTCGCCCGCCTCACGCTACCGGCCTCCGGCGCAGCAGCTTTCCTCCACACCTGCTTCTTTTTCTTGGCCAAAGAGATCACCTTTTCTTTGCTAAGTTCAAGATCAGCTTCCAGCCAAACCTTTAACCCTTCTCTAATCCTCTTTGCCTAAGGCAGAAAAAGCACCAGGTAGACCAACCATACGGGATTGTTACTATCCCCGGGTAGGCATTGTCCCGCTCGTGCGCCAGTATTCCTGGAAGAAAACCCAGAAAACGCTTACCATAAGGCCCAACACCCCGGCCACCGCCATGTTGAGGGCCTTGCGCGGGGCTACCGGACGGCGAGGAATATAAGCCTGGCTAAGCAGCATAAGGTTTGCCTCGCCGGCGGCCAGCGAACTGGCGCTTAGAGCCTCGGCATACTTGGAGTTATAAAGCTTGTAATTCTGGCGGGCGGTATCCACTTTCTGTTGGAGCTGTTCGTACTTGAGCTGCTTGTCCACCAGCTTTACCTGGATATCCCGAACGTCCTTTTCCAAGCTGCTGATGCTGGCCTCAGCGGCAGCAATCTGGCTTCTCAGCTCTGCCACCCTGGCCCGCCGGACCGCCACATCCTGTTGCAGCGCTATGTAAGCGTCGTTTAGTTCTTCGCTCTCCATCTTGAGTTCGCCTAAGGCAGCGGGGGATTTACCACTTTTTTCCGCAGCCACCTGGGATAGATAAGCATCGTCGGCCAGCACCTTAGTAGTCTTGATCACCGGCGGGGTTTGGGCCAGGGATTTTTCGGCCTCTTGCAGGCCTGCCTCCGCACTGGCCAGCTCAATGCGGGCACTTGCTGCCTGAGCTTTCAAGTCGGTAAGAAGCTTCAGTTTTGCCTCAAGGTCCGCCTGAAGCTCCGTTACGCTGTCCCGTTCCTTGAGAAAGTTCTTCAGTTCTTCCGCACCTTGAGCAATAGCCTGGTCCTCGGCGGCGATTTGGTTTTTCAGTATGCGTGCGGAAAGACTGACCCGCTGCTGGTTCATATTGGAGACAAAGTTAACCAGTTCCATGGCCACTGCGTTGGCGATATCGGCTGCTAGCTTAGGGTCGTTATCTTCCACCTTTATTTCCATGAGGTTGGTATCCTTGGGCGTACTTACGTTTATCTTGGCGGCAAACTGAGCGACAGTGTACTGATCGCCGAGCTTAAGATCTTCGAGAACTTTTCTTAAAATCACCGGATTCTTCACTTGCGCCGCGTAGGTAGCAATGGTCATGTGGGGAAGCCGGGTAAGTGTGGCCAGGAACTCCGGCGTTCCCTGTTCTTGCGCCGGCGGTTGAGGCGCTTGGTTTACCATTACGGTGGCCGTAGCTTCGTATGTAGGCGGTAGGACAAAAAAGCTCAGAATGCCGGCCACCAGCACGGCCATCCCGGTGATGACGGCTATGGTCACCTTTCCACGCAGGAGTACCTCAATCATCTCGCGCAGGCTGATTTCCTCTTCCACTTTCAAACCTGGTTCAAAAAACTTGACTGTTTTTATATCCAGCCAAGCCGGCCCCCAGACCAGGCTTTCGCCTCCTTCCCGATATTTGATTTGCCCCCGAGGGGCAGGGCGACAGGGGACCTCGGCCCGGGAGTCCCACCCGGACGGGGGTGCTGCACCGGAAGGGCACAACCGACACGGACCGCTCACGCGGGGAAG
>JASKLG010000003.1 GCA_030153805.1 Bacillota bacterium
TTTGAACCAGGTAAGTCGATGTCTCGTTCACTTAAGACTTTCGCAGCCGGGCTGCTCCTGGGGGTATTTCTTACGGTCGGCGCCGGTTTTGCTCAGGAAAACACCGTTCCGGCCACCGTCAGCCGCGTACGGTTTATCCTCGGTGGAGAAGAGATTTCAGCTGGGGACCGGCCCGATTACTATTTCAACGGCCGCTCTTACGTGCCGACCTCCTTAAACTATGGCGGAACAACGTACGTTCCTGTGCGCTTTATAGCCGAGGTTTTGGGTCTTCACGTAACCTGGGATCAGACTACACGGAGCATCATCCTGGGCGAATCCAAAACCGAACATCCACGCACCTTCGACCGGCAACAAACGCTGCCGCTAGTATTAGTCGACCCTGAAAAAGCACCGGATAAAGTAAGAGAAGTCCTCACCCGCTCCTTAGGCTTCGAATGCGCCCAGAGCCTTACAGTAGGCGACTCCACTTACCTCATCGTCACCAGAGGAGAAAAGCCCACTGCCGGTTACACTGTCGAGATCGAAAGTGCCGTCGATAACGGCTATGAGATTGTTGTAACGGTAAAATACGTCGACCCCGCTCCCGGGGCCATCGTCGCCCAGGTCATAACCTATCCTCATATTGTGGCTGCCATCCCCAAGGCCGAAAAACCCATCCGTTTCCAAGGAGCAGGAGTCGCCCTCGACGCCTACTCTCAGGAAAAATAGACCGGAACCCGGCAGGAATTGCGGTTTGCGGCGCGAATTCCCTGAAAAAAAGAGACGGGAAGGACGATGCGCCATGGAAAAAAACCGCGTGCGCCAGCTTCTGGAGGCCGGGCAGCCCGTCTTCGGCACCTTTAACTGGCTGACCGGGCCAGAGTGCGTGGAAATTATGGGTGCAGCAGGCTTCGATTTCGTCGTCATCGATATGGAACACGGTCCGCACGGTCAGGACGCCATACCGAACCTCCTCAGGGCAGCGGACGCCGCCGGAGTTGTCCCTATTGTTCGGGTTACAAAAAACGAACCTACTTTAATTCTGCGGTCGCTCGACTTGGGCGCCAGGGGGCTCCATATCCCGCAGGTAAACACCGCTGCCGAAGCTGCGGCCGTGGTCAAGGCCGCCCGTTACTGGCCGTTGGGCGAACGCGGTTTCGCCCCGGGCACCCGCGCGGCCCGTTTTGGCTCATTGAGCACGGAAGAATACATCGTCCGAGCTAACGCCGACCCCCTCCTCATCATCCACATTGAAAACAAACTGGGCGTGGAGAACCTGGATGAGATCCTGGCCGTCCCCGGAATTGATGTGATTTTCATCGGCCCAGCCGACCTTTCGCAGTCACTGGGCATTCCCGGAAAGCTGGGAGACCCGCGTGTAATAGAACTGGTGGACACCACCATCGATAAAGCTAAAAAAGCCGGCCGCCCCGTAGGCATTTTCGCGCTAGATGCCGAAGACGCCGCACGCTGGGTTCGGGCCGGCGTCACGTACATCGCCCTCGGTGCGGACAGCTTCTTTCTCTTTAACGGTGCCAAAGCGCTGGTCGAAAAACTCGCACCCATTAGAAATAAGTCAGCCGCCTTACAGTGAGGCGGCCTTTTTTAGGAATCCAGGTTGTTCAGCTTCTCGCCTGCAGCTGCCAGCTGAGAGAGAACCCGACCGATCTCGGACGCCAGTTTTGTCTGATCTTCATTAAGGTTGCCCGCCCTCTCCATAGAGGTACGAACGGTAGCGAGGAAGGCCTGAAGTTCGCTCAAGGCGCCGCTTACCTTTTTCACGGCAGCGTCGCTTTCGGCCGCGAGCTTTCTAACTTCGGCCGCCACCACCGCAAACCCACGTCCGCTCTCTCCTGCCCGGGCCGCCTCAATACTGGCGTTAAGCCCGAGGATATTGGTCTGGCGCGCGATGTTGCGGATGAGCTCAAGAACGTCGGCCATCCCCTTAGCACCCGAGGCGGCCTGAGCGCTGGCCGCCGCAACTTCTTTGGCCTGGTCGGCAGCCTCTTGGGACTTCTCTTCCCAGGCCGCTAACGAGTTCCGTGTTTCCTGGGCGGCCTGCGCTATTTCTCCGGCAATCCGGCGTACTTCTTCCACCAATTCGGCCTGTGCCGTAGCCACCTGGACAAGCAGGCGGGCAGCTATAGCATCAATCAGGTGACAACCCGGCGGGAGATTCCGTCGCAACGCTTCCTGGACGGCCTCTACGCCCGTAACTTCAATAATCAGCTCGAGGTTCGGTTGCGCCAGAAGATGAGTGTAATCCGTCCAGGTAGAAAGGCCTAACTGGCGTGCCAAGACAAGCCCGGGTGCCCCTTCATCCCGGTCACAGATGCCCACTATTTCCACTTCCGCCAGGCGATGTAGTACCTCCAGAACCCGTCTGCCTCCCTGCCCGGCGCCCACAATACCTACACGCAATCCATTTTCCCCCTTTTTCCTGCACTTACCCGGCAAATCATCTTAAAGCTCCGTCATACACCTACCTATACCTTAGTCCGCTGCCCAGCTCAATATTAGCGTCGCCTCGCATGAACCCTCCTTTCGACCGGCTTCCTGCCGCCGGGTTTCATCGGGAGACCGTTGCCTTAGAGAGAGCTAAAGCTTCAGCCGCATGCAAACGGCGCTAGCCGGGCAGGCACTCTTAAATTCCGCCGACTGCCGCACCGCGGGATCCACGGCGCTCCGATCAATGGGTTTGAAACCGAAGCGCGTAAAAAAGTCAGAAGCTGTCTGGGTAAGAAGGTAAATCTCTGTAAGGCCGAGCTCGCGCGCCCGGTTGATCATGGCGCGCGTGATGCCCCGGCCCAGCCCGGAGTGCTGGTAAGCCGGTGCAACGGCTACCGAGCGGAGCAGGCCGCATTTGCCGTAAACCTCCAGCCCGGCCACCGCTGCCAGCTCGCCGTCCATCACGAGCTTGAGGAAGTTGAAAAAGTTCTCCTCCACCCCTTCAAGCGGCAGGTTGACCTCGGCCAGGAGGGCTTTAACCATGGGAAGGTCTTCTTTTTCTACAGGCACAATCCGCATCCTACATCCCCCCAATAGCAATCGTTTCGCGGCGTTCGCAGCAACCCACCGGGCCTTATTCCTGGACGGCCAGCAGCCAATAACGCGTCCCGGCGCCGTACCCCAGATCCCAGGGCACATGGTAGCGGTCGGCGGAGTGGCTGTTTACCAGGATGTAACCGGCTTTGTCCCAACCGACAACAAGGGACACGTGCTGGATTTCTCCGTGCTCCTCGTAAGCTATGATATCCCCCGGGCGTAGCGCCGCCAGAGCACTCTTCGTATTGCCTTCTCTGGCCGCCACTATTTCAGCCAAAGATCCTCTGGCTAACGAGAGCGCACGCCCTGTACCCAAGAGGTAATGGACTAGAGCCTCAGCCTTGAGCCAGGCCTCGGTCCCCTCCCCGGCGGCGTAGCACCACTGCCTATCCTGCGGCAGGCCGCCCCCTTCTTCATCCGCCAGCGCCTGGGAAACAAAATTGGCGCAGTCCCCGCCGAGGCCGGTAAAGTCGCGGTACTTCTGGTTGTAACGCCCCGTCCCGGCACCTACCTTCACTCCGGCATAGCGATCGGCATAGCGGACGGCAGCTTCGCGCCGGTAGGCACCCCGGTCCGTTAGCGAGGCCTCTAGAGCGCCGCTGGTTTCCGGCCCATATCCTTTGAGCCGGCCTTCGGCCTCCTCAACCACAGGGTTGCGGCTGGCCCCCTCCAGCGGGTCCAGGTACCATTCAGCCCTGACCAGCCAATCCCGGCCCTCCCGGGTGAACTCAATCCAGTGAACGGTGCGCCAACCCAGAGTACATTCGCCCGCCTCCGGCCGGTCGAGGTGGCGATAACTTAAAAGAGTGTGCGCACAGATGGAAATGCCGGCCTCCTTCTCTCCTGCCTCCACACTCACCCGGGTAAAGTCGATTTTGGCCCGGGTAAATTCCATCTGGCGCATCCGGGCCCACTCACGGAGATAATGGATGCGGGTGACTTCTTTTTCCAGCGCCCATTGGGCCCTACTTTCCGTCGGCAGGTAGAACTTGGTCAGTTCTGCAGGGTCACCCTCGATGAGAAGGCCGGTGCGCAGCTTAAGCAACTCTTGTGCCCGGCTGAGGGCGTCGGACTCGGCAGCTAAAGCCGGCGCGAACTGCGGCAGACCCGTTAAAGCCCCCGCTAATGCAAAGACTACCAGCGCTAAGCCAAGAGCACCGAAAGAAGCGTCCCTAAAATAGCGCCTTCGCTGCACATCAGCCCCTCCCCGGCAGGTCCCCCGGACCGCGTTTCTTGTTAATGTATATTCAAAGGCCAGGGAGTAAAAGACCGTTGAAACAAGCTACCGCTCTTTAACGCGCTTAAAGGCTCGCGCCACCAAGCGATCGGTGAGCACCGGTGCCAGCCTGGCAAAGGTTGCGAGCACCCGGTCGGGCCAAGTGACAAAGATGTCGCGCTCCCCGCGGGCCGCTCCTATTAAAATGCGCTGGGCCACCAGGTCTGGGCTTACCCGCGAAAGGCGAGGCTCATTCTCCGGGTAAGCCTCACCCAGGGCATGAGCTCGAAAGCTCGTCGCCGCAGAGCCGGGGAACACATTGCACACGCGGACGCCGAACGGGGCCAACTCCAGCCGCGTCGCCGCACCCAGCGCAGCCAGGGCAGCCTTAGTAGCCGAGTAACCGCCTATATTGGGTGCCGGCTGCAAGGCGCCGAGGGAACAAATGTTGATGATGAGCCCTCCGCTCTGCCGCTCAAACCAGGGCCATGCGGCCTGAATGAGAAGGAGGGGCCCCAAAACATTTACCTCCCAGGCGGTGCTGAAGTCTTCCGGCCGAATATCAGGAATGCGGGCTCGCAGGCCCACGCCGGCGTTATTAATGAGGACGTCCAGCCGGCCAAATCGCTCGCCCCCGGCCTCCACCAGCCCCTTAACCGCATGCCGGTCGCTGACATCGGCCGGCCGAAAAAACACCTCCGCCCCTTGGGCTGAAAGCTCAGTACCTAACTCTAGCAACTCCGGTTCCGAACGAGCGACCAGGATCAGCTTAGCTCCCTGCCCGGCCAGTTTAGCGGCCAGCGCCCGGCCAATGCCGCGCGAAGCGCCGGTAAGAAGCACTACCTTACCCCGCCAAAAATCCAATAAACCACCCCTTTTCTACTTTCTTCCTGCCTCTTTCTTTCGCCACCCGCCGTTTATTTCCTGCCGCCGCCGACTTAAAGCCGCCGAACCCCAGGCGCCACCTCCCAGCATAACTATCCACGCCACCAAACGCAACTACCCTTCTACCTTCGCGTTCACCACTCAGTATGAGTTTCCCGGCCGCGGCGGATTCCCGCTGAACTTAAGGGCATGTTTTTCGGCGACTAAAAGACAGCTCTCAAGCCAACTTCGGCGCTCCTGCAAGATAAAAATACCCGGGCAAATAGCCCGGGTACATCTGGGCTTTCCCTATTTAGCCCTCTCTTACTTGGCCGCCGGCTGCTCGCTCGCGCGCCCAAAATAGCGGGCTTCAAGCAGCTCGGCTTCTTTCAGCCACTCGGCCGAGCGCCTGTCTAGAAAGGCTGCGGTAGTGCCGGTGAGGACATCAGCTGCACCGGGGTGAGTCGGGTGCGCCCCTGCCTCGGCCACAATGGCACGGAGGGCGGCCGGAGCATCGATGATCGGGCAGGGAGCGTAATGGTTGGCATTAAACGGTTGCCGCTTCTGGTAGGCTTTAAAGAACGGCGAAGCCAGGACCTCTTTCAGGCTTTTTTCCCTGATGTTGTCGGTGGCAAAATGCACGAAAGCACACGGCTCAACTTCACCCGCAGCGTTGATGTGAAAATACATACGCCCGCCGGCGATGCAACCACCGGTGAAGTGTCCGTCGTTCCAGAAATCGGCCACGAGAATGGGCTTCGTCATCCGGATCTCCGCCACCCGCTTCACCAGCCAGGCGCGTTGCTTGGGGGTAATCATAAGGCTGAGGTCGGGCCCCCGGCCAATGGGGATGTAGTGGAAGCTCCAAACGTAGACAGCACCCTTCTCTACTAGGAAGTCCATAAATTCATCGGAGAACAGGGTGTCGACGTTATGGCGTGTGACCGTGAGCGAAGCGCCGAAGAATACCCCGCGCGTGCGGAGCCGGTCCATGGCGGCTATCACCTTGTCGAATACCCCTTGGCCACGGCGCTCATCGGTTTCCTCCCGCCATCCTTCGAGGCTCATTGCCGGCGAGAAGTTGCCGAGTTCAGCAAGGCGGTCGGCCACACGGTCGTCGATGAGGGTGCCGTTGGTGTAGGCCATGAAGCCTAAGTCCGGGTGACGGGCCACTACGCTCAGAAGCTCCGGGTAAGCAAAAGGCTCGCCGCCGGAAAAGACAATCCAGTAGATGCCGAGTTCCTTCGCTTCGTTCAAGATGCGGTCCAGAAGCTCAGGCTCCAGTTGGTCCGTTTTCTTGTACTCGCCCGCCCAGCAACCTTTGCAGCGCAGGTTGCAGGCAGAAGTGGGATCTACCAGAATGAGGCTCGGAATGTGAATGCCCAGGCGCTGCATGAGGGCATTGCGCCGCGGGCCGCCGAGAAGCACAGCGTTTAACACCCAGTTGCTGACGAACTTGTGGAGCATCCGCTGGTTGGAACAGAGGCGCTTAATCTGCTGCATGACTCGTTCATCGCCCACCATGCGAGTCCTGAGCTTACGGATGTTATCCTTCTGTCCGGCGTCCGGTGCTACTTTTTCCACAAAGTCCAGGAGACGAGGCAGATTGCGCTCCGGGTCCCGACCGAGGTACTTCAGCGCCTGGTCCAAGGCCAGGTCTGCTGCTGCCTTCTTGACGTAGTCCATTCCTTCCGAAGCCACGTCAAGCACAGACATTTCTAGTTCCTCCCCCTCTCGATCTCGCTAGACTGCCTGTACGCCCCACCAACCTAACCCAGCACCGGGCCTATTGAGGCCGCCAGCCTCAGGGCTCGGGCAGAAACCACAGCCGTCGCAATGAGTCCCACAATTTCCCGATTGCGCAGCGAATAGAAAACTTGCTTTCCGGCACGGCGTGCACTCACCAAATCCAGCTTCCGCAGAATGCGGAGGTGATGGGAAACTGCAGGAAGGCTGAGGTCCATAAGCTCCGCCATTTCGCGCACACAAAGCTCCCTTTGCCCTAAAGCGTAGATGAGTTTACTTCGGGTATCGTCCGAAAGAATCTTAAATAGCTCTGCGACACCTGTAAGCTTGTGGACTTCGCTGCGAAGATCCTGGTTTCTGCTTACGCTGCCCAAGGCAGCTGGCTCGGCCTCTTGATTGGTCATCCTTTCACCTCCTGCTTGTCGTTTTCCCGACAATTAAGCACCCGCTTAATTATATTATATGCCACCGGTACCATTTTTCAAGGGAAAAGCATAACTCCCACCCGACTTTCGGCCAAAAAAGAAAAGCCCCTGTAGGCAGTTGGGCTACAGGGGCTTCCTTTAGTGCCGGAAGATCCACCGGGTCAGGGCCGGGCGGTAAATAGAAACCGCTTGCTCGGGGCAAAGTTCCTGGCAACAAAAACAGCGTATGCAGCGCGCCAAGTCTACCTCCGGCCGGTGTTCACCCATGGTAAGGGCCTTGGCCGGGCAATCCCTAAGGCAAATACCGCACCGGCGGCACTTGGCGGCAGCAAAAAGGGGACGCGGCTTTAGCCAGCGGGCAAATATTTTAAGCGTGTCCGGGGATAACCGGCGGCCTAGGAGGCGAAAACTCGTCCCTCCGGGCGGCGGTACGGCAAAGTCGCGCACCGCCAACGAGCTTATGTCTTCGCCCAAAATGGCTATATCTTCCATGGGAGGGGCGAGTCCGAGTTCGGCGGCAATCTTCGCCGTTTCCACCTCGTCTGCTTTAAGTCCGATGAGCGCCAGAGCCACCCTGTCCAAAGCAAACGGCGAAGAGCCGGCCAGAACTAATCCGAGCTTGCGCGGCCGGCCGGCCGAGGGCCCTTCCCCCTCCATCCCTACCACCGCATCCATAATAGTGAGGGCGGGCCGAACGAACTGAGCCAGCTCTACGAGAAAGCGACTAAAAAGGGGGAGCTCCGGTAGCCGCAGGTGGTACTCGGCTTTCGTCAGGCCCGGGATGCAGCCGAACAGATTTTTCACCGCACCGGTGTAGCGGGTGAGGCCGTGGGTTTTAAGTTTAGGAAGATTGATTACCACATCGGCTTCCACCACCGCCCGGCTGAGCGTCAGCCCTTGAAAGAGCATTCCAGAGGGATTGGGCACCTCGACGGAACTGACATCCCAGTTAAGCTCCGCTCCCGTTTCCGCCGCAACAGTTGCCATCCCTGTTGCCTCGTATACGGCTTCTAAACTCTTGGTGGTAAACGGCCCGCCCGGGCTGTCGTAAATTACCGGGTGGCCACCCGCTTTTTGTACCTCCCTTATCACCGCACGAACCAGCGCCGGGTGCGTAGTCACCGCCGCCTCCGGCGGCCGGCGGGTAAGAAGGTTAACCTTAATGAGCACGCGCTGCCCAGCTCGCACAAAGGAGGGCATCCCTCCCAGGGCATTCATCGCCTGCTCCAGCGCCGCTTCCACGTCTTGGTCTGCGTAACTCGGGCACCGCATCAGGGCAATCCTTTCCTTAGCCAAATTCGCCCCTCCCGTTGCGTCAACTCCAGTTCTGACCTAATTCTAGGTAGAACCTTTTGCTGCTAAAAGAGGATTTTGTGGCGGCGCATGTGGACGTTGAGGAGCAGGCCCACAGCAATCATATTCGTAAGGTAGGAACTGCCGCCGTAACTCATAAAGGGTAAAGGAATGCCGGTTACGGGCATTATACCCGTGGTCATACCCACGTTAACCAGTAGGTGAAAGGCCAGCATGGTAACAACGCCGGTGGCCAGCAGAGTGCCAAAATCATCCCGCGCCTTGGCCGCTACGCGGATGCCGCGGTAAATGATGATAAAGTAAAGAATGAGAATTCCCACCGCGCGCAGGAAACCGAGCTCCTCTCCGATTACCGAAAAGATAAAGTCGGTGTGCTGCTCCGGGAGAAAACCGAGGCGGTTCTGCGTGCCGCCGAAGAGCCCTTTGCCCCACAGGCGCCCGGAGCCGATGGCAATCATAGACTGGATAACGTGATAACCGGCCCCGGTAGGGTCGATGTTCGGGTCGATAAAGACCAGGAGGCGTTTCTTCTGGTAATCCTTCAAAAAATGAAAAAGCACGGGCGCCGCAGCAACTGCGCTTAAAAACAAAGCCGCCAGGTGCTGCCAGCGCACCCCCGCAACAAAAAGCATGACAAAAAGCAGTGCGGCAAAGACAAGCGATGTCCCCAGGTCCGGCTGTTTTAAGATAAGCAACATGGGAACCCCCACGTGGGCAAAAACCGGAGCCAGGTCGCGTAAGGTACGCAGTTCAGGCGCCTTTTCCGACAACAGGTGTGCCAGAGTGATAATAATTATGATTTTGGCGAACTCGGAAGGCTGCAGCGCAACCGGGCCGATCTGCAACCAGCGCTGCGCCCCTTTGGCTTCCGATCCCAGTACCAAAGTGGCCGCTAGAAGAGCCACGTTAAGATAATACAGGTGTCGGGTATATCGGCTAAGGTCATGGTAATCAATGGAAAGAGTGACAACAAAAGCCACCAACCCCAATACTACCCATAGGAGTTGGCGCTTAACAAAATAAAACGGGTTCTCCGGGCTGGCGCTCATAATAACGAAAAGGCTGATGGTGGTTAGCGCCGCCACAGTCCCCAGGATGACGTAATCAAGATTCTTGAGTAGACGGCGGTCGAACATGGTTTCCTCCGAAGGACACATATTTCCTCGTCCATTATAGCCGTTTTCTCCCCGTCCGTCCAGGCAAAACTAATGCTCTTGTTGGGTGGTGATGCCCAATCGCTCCTGGGGAACTAACAGCGAATTTTGGCCTTATACTGCTTTAACTGCCCGTTTCATCCGGCGAATAGGAATATTTGCCACCAACGCTACAGAGCGCTCCATATTGTGAATACTGACCTCTACGCCTTCTTCATCAACATCCATATAGTTAGTGATAACGCCGATCACTTCTTCTTTGATAAGTTCTAGAAACTGAGGCGAAACCGTGGCCCGGTCGTGAACCAAAACCAAGCGCAGGCGCTCTTTCGCTATTTCCTTGCTGGGAGCCTCCTCGCGCCCGAACACCCGGCCTAAAATGTCCAACACAGCCGTTCCCCCTCCTTCATCGCCTTTCGCTAGCGGCCAAAGCCGAAAAGCTGTTTGACGCGTTCCATGAAACCGTGTTCGGCCTCAAGGGCCATGAGCGGCACCTGTTCGCCGGTGATCCGCCGCGCTATGTTGCGGAAGGCCTGCCCGGCGCGGGAGTTGGCATCCAGTACCGTTGGTTCACCGCGGTTGGTAGAAACGACGATCTTGTCGTCTTCCGGCACCACGCCGATAAGGTCGATGGCCAAAATGTCGAGGATGTCGTCAATATCCATCATATCGCCCCGTTTGACCATGCTGGGGCGAATGCGGTTGATGAGAAGCTGCACCTCCGGCATCTCGCTGGCTTCTAAAAGCCCGATGATTCGGTCCGCATCGCGTACCGCCGAAACCTCAGGTGTAGTTACGACGATGGCCCGGTCTGCTCCGGCTATAGCGTTGCGAAATCCCTGTTCAATGCCGGCCGGGCAATCCACTAGGACGTAGTCGTACTCGGCCTTGAGTTCTGCCGTTAGGGCCTTCATCTGCTCGGGGGTAACCGCCGTCTTGTCTTTGGTTTGGGCTGCCGGCAAAAGGAACAGATTTTCGTTAAACCTTTTATCTTTAATCAAAGCCTGCTTAAGCCGGCAGACGCCGCTCGTAACATCCACCAGATCGTAAACGATGCGGTTCTCAAGACCCATAACCACGTCCAGATTCCGGAGGCCAATATCGGCGTCTAGTAGTACCACCCGGCGCTCCATGAGGGCCAGCGCCGTGCCCAAATTAGCCGTCGTGGTGGTTTTCCCGACCCCGCCCTTGCCCGAAGTTATCACGATAACTTCGCCCATAGACCTTCCTCCTTTACTAGTCCTTAGAAAGCCGTGGTTCTTACCTAGCTCTTGGCAGCAACGCCAGGGACGGATTGGCCGGAGCGCCTTCAATAATTACCAGGCCGTCCCGCAGCCGGGCAATCTCCGGCCGATCTTCCGGCACCGCATTCTCGCCATCCGGAGCCCGGGTAAAGACACCGGCAATTCTGAGTTGGCTCGGTTCCAGGCGGTAAGCAGCCACAAACGCTTCTTGATTTCCCGCCGCCCCGGCATGTACCAGCCCGCGCAGGGCACCTAAGACGACAACATTCCCTTCGGCCACGATCTCTGCGCCCGGGTTGACATCGCCGAGAACCAGCACATGGCCGGCGAAATTGACGCGCTGGCCGCAGCGAAGATTGCGTTTGAGGATGAGGGTGGGAAGGTTGGACACAGTACCTTGCGGCCAGGGAGAAAGCGGTTCCTCGGCCGCCGCTTTCGGCATACTGGCCGCAGTTTCACCGGAACTTGCAGGGGGTTCTTCCTCCGGGTTTTCCCCGCTCCTTTCACTCATGCTAAAACCCTTAAGTTTAAGCCCGGTCTGGCTGTTGATAAGCCGCTCTAAGGCTTTTCGTTGTTTTCCGCTCAGCTTGCGCTGCCCGGTATCCACAATTACCTGGGCACCCTGAAAAAAACCACGGGCGGCCTCAAGCTTCGCCTTGAGCTTGTCCAGAACCAGGCGAAACTCACGCCGGTCGTCCAGAATAATAAGGAGGCCATCCTTTGTCCCCTTAAAGATCGCTTCTTCTTTCGTCATCCCTTTCCTCTCCCTAATAACGCTTCTTCCTTAAACGTATAATTCGAACTCCCTTAACGCAAATCCTGCTTTTTCCAATGAAAAAGCGAGGGTCAAATACCTCGCTTCTTTGCCAATATTTGACAGACGGCTGGGCATCAGTCGACGGACGGCGTCGAAGGAAAATTGCTTTCCCCGGCCTGATGGGGAATACCGAAATAAGCTTCAAAGATGCGCCGGGCAACTGGAGCCGCAGCGGAACCTCCGTGCCCGCCCTGCTCCACGATAACGGCCACTGCAATTTCCGGCTTATCATACGGCGCAAAACCGACAAACCAGCCGTGGTCTGCCCCGTGCGGGTTTTGGGCCGTACCGGTTTTTCCGGCTACCGGGATCGGGAAGTCGCGAAAATAACTTACGGCCGTACCTTCACGCCCCTGAACTACGCGGTGCATGCCCTCTTTAATAACCTCAAGGGTAGACGGCTTCAGGTCTATCTTCTCTACGACCTCCGGGCCGAAGCTTTCTTTCACCTTCCCATCCGGGCCGATAATTTGGCTCACTAAGTACGGGCGGTAACGGGTACCGCCGTTGGCGATGGTAGCAATATAATTGGCCATTTGTATGGGGGTAAAAGAAGAGAACCCTTGACCGATGGCCGCACTAAGTGTTTCACCGGGCTGCCACGGCTCCGGCTTTCTCAGCCCGAGCAGCCTGTAATTGGCCAGCTTCCACTCCGGCGTCGCCAGGGTCCCCGCTTTTTCCTCAGGATAAAGAGCCAACCCCGTGCGCTGGCCCAAGCCAAAGGCCTTGGCGTAACGGTTAATGACATCGATCCCCAGGCGGTACCCCAGGTCGTAAAAGAAGACGTTACACGAAACCTCAATGGCACGAATTACGTTAACCACGCCGTGTCCCCCGGCTTTCCAGCACTTTTTGGGTTCAATGCGCCAGTACACGCCACGGTCGACAATGGTGTCCTGAGGACTAATGGTACCCGTCTCTAGCCCGGCCGTAGCCACCACCATCTTGAAGGTAGACCCGGGCGGGTATTCACCCAGGATGGCCCGGTTGAGCTGGGGTTGCCATTTGGGATCGTTCATCTCCTGCCACACGTCGGAGGGAATCTTCTCCCGGGTGAAAACATTGGGATCAAAGGAAGGTTCGCTCACCATGGCCAGAATTGCGCCGTCTCTTACATCGATCACTACAGCCGCTCCCGCCTTGGTGGGAAAGCTATCCTTTATCCTGGCCATGCTCTCCCTAAGTCCTTCAGCAGCCGCTATTTGCAGCTCGCGGTCCAAGGTCAACTTAAGCGAGGAGCCGGCCACCGGAACTTTGGGGTTTGGGATGTACTTCACCGGTCGGCCTCCCGCATCCACTTCCACCTGCTGACCGCCGGGTACTCCTCTGAGGACTTCATCGTAGACGCGCTCCAGCCCGGTTTTACCCACGATATCGCCGATTCTGTAACCTTTATTCCTCCAGGCTTCCAGCTCTTCTCTCGAAATCTCCCGGACGTAACCAAAGACGTGGGCACCGATATCTTTCAGGAGGTAGTCCCGAATGGGCTGCTCTTCTATGATTACCCCAGGGAGTTCCAGTTGGTGCTCGGCAATCTTGCTTAGGGTCGCGATGTCGGCATCGGTTGCAATACGGATGGGCATGTACGACCGGTATTCCTTGCGTTCTTTTAGCCGGGCAATAGTTTCTTCTACGCTCTGTTTTACGTCGTAACCCAAGAGGTCGCTTAAGCGTTCAAGAACCTCGTCCGGGTTCTCCATGTCCATAGGCACCACGCTGATAACAGGTGCCAGCCGGCTCGTTACCAAAGGCTTCCCATTCCGGTCGAGAAAGTCGCCTCGAGGAGCCTCCAGGGGAAGCAGGCGAATGCGGTTTTCCGTGGCCAACTTCTCGTATCTTTCGCCCTCTACCAGCTGCAGGTAGGCCAGTCGCCCGATTAGCACCGTAAAAATAAAAACGGTCGTTGCGCTGAGCAAGAAAAGGCGCTGTTCCAGCTTTTTCGGGGTCATACGCTCACCTCCTAGGCGCTAGCGTTCCCGCCGGCCAAGCGCGCGCTTTTCGCCCAATCTTACTACGTACAGGTAAACAAAAGGAGCGATAACGCTGTTGATCAAAGCGGTGGGGATGATGACCTGGCGGAGCGCGGTGAGGAACGTCCACCGGACCTGCCCGAAGGCTCCGGCTGCTAGAAAAAAAAGAACTTCCTCTAAGAACGTCCCGAGAAGGATGGCCACGGCAGGCAGAAGCGGGTTCTCTTTGAAAACCTGCCCTTCCGCCAGGCCCAAAAGAAAACCGATTATGGTTTTGGCCAGCGCGTGGCTCCCGAAAAGACCGCTGGAAAAGACATCTTCGAGCAGACCTCCCACCATTCCCCATAATAAGCCCTCGCCCCAGCCACGGTTTAAGGCGATAGAACCGATCAGAATGAGAACGAGGTCCGGCCTAATGCCCCAAAAGGTAAGATCGTTAAGCAGCGTGCTTTGAAGAAACAAGACACCCAGCATACTGCCGAAGATGATGAGGGCGTATTTTCCGGCCGTAAGGCGCATTTTCCTCTCCCCTAATTCTTTATCCCTGTGATGACGAGGACCTCCTCTAAATGATCCAGGTCTACGGCCGGCTCTACCAGAGCAAATTTACCGAGCCCGTATTCTTCGCTTTTTACCTCAACCACCTGCCCCAGCACCAGCCCTTTGGGAAAAACCCCTCCTAAACCGGAGGTTACCACAACCTCGCCGGGACGTATGGTGGCAGTGCGCGGCAGGTAAACCAGGCGGCAGCCTTCGCCGGAGGCGTCACCGCCTTTGAGCACACCTACGTCCCGGCTAAACTGTCCCATGGCACCGATGGCGCTGCGCTGGTCGGTAAGCAGAAGAACTTCGGCCGTGTTGGGAAAAACTCGTATCACCCGGCCCACAACGCCACCGGCCCCGAGCACTACGGCATCCGTCCTAATGCCCGCTTGACTTCCCCGGTCGATGGTCAGAGTCTTGTACCAGTTGCCGGGCTCACGGGCTATAACGCGCGCGCCAATGGTGGTAAATTCGAGCTCAACAGGAGGAAGGTTCAGCAGCCGGCGCAACCTGACGTTCTCGCTCCAAATCTCGCGGATTACGTTCTCCTGTGCTTTGAGTGAGGCAATCTCTTCTTTCAACCTGGCGTTTTCCGCGCTGAGGTTCCTCACCTCGCCGATGAAGCGCAGCGCAGCCTGCACCCTGCTCGTTACGGCGAAAGCCACCCGCTCTACCGGCGCCAGTGCCGCGTTGAGTACTCCTTCCGCTTGGGACACACGGCTCCCCTCGCGCGCCGCCACACTCATCAGAAGGGTGAGCAACACCGTCGCGGCAGCAAGAATGAGATACTTGCGGTTTTTGGCCAGCTCCGGCACAAAAACACCGCCTTCCTATCCGCGCTTGGGCGAAATGAGCACCCGTCCCAAAACATCGATTTCGTCCAGGGCTTTGCCCGTACCACGGGCCACACAGGTAAGCGGGTCCTCGGCCACGTGTACCGGCATGCCGGTCTCCTTCTCAAGAAGGGTGTCCATGCCTTTCAGGAGCGACCCGCCGCCCGCCATGACGATGCCTCGGTCCATAATGTCGGCTGCGAGCTCAGGCGGGGTTTTTTCCAAAGTGACCTTGACCGCTTCTACAATTGCCGCCACCGGTTCGGCCAGCGCTTCATGCACCTCTTGCGCGCTAATCCGAATAGTTTTCGGCAGACCCGTCACCAGATCCCGGCCGCGAATCTCCTTCTCTAGATCCTTAAGTTCAGGAGTAACGTAGGCCGAACCCAGGCTGATCTTGATTTCCTCGCCGGTTCGCTCACCGATCATTAAATTATAGGCCCGCTTGATGTACTGCACGATGGCCTCGTCCATTTCGTCGCCACCGATACGGATGGACCGGCTGGTCACGATTCCTCCCAACGAGATAACGGCCACTTCCGTGGTTCCACCGCCGATGTCCACAATCATGTTTCCGGTCGGCTCATGAACCGGAAGCTCCGCCCCGATGGCCACCGCCATGGGTTCTTCAATGAGGTACGCTTCACGCGCCCCGGACTGTAACGTAGCATCGAGCACGGCCCGCTTTTCTACCTCTGTCACACCTGACGGAATGCTCACGATAACCCGCGGTTTAATGATACCGCGCGAACGGTTGGCCTTGGTAATGAAATGCCGCAGCATGGCCTGCGTTACGTCAAAGTCCGCAATGACGCCGTCTTTCATCGGACGGATGGCAATAATGTTCCCGGGCGTGCGCCCGATCATTTGCTTAGCTTCCTCGCCCACCGCCAGCACGGCGCCCGTATCCCGTTGTATCGCCACCACCGACGGCTCCTGCAGGACAATGCCGCGGCCGCGAACAAAAACCAAGGTGTTTGCCGTTCCCAGGTCTATTCCCATGTCGCGAGAGAAATGATTGAGAATGTACTTTAGCGGCATTACCTCTTTACTCCTTTCTCCGCCCAGCTACCGCCTGCCAAGCCTTCTACCGTGGTCGGCGTACCCAAGAGACCTCTTTCTTTCAGGCTAACATAACGTCCGTTTCCAACTATCACATGATCCAAAACATCGATACCTAGAAGTCTCCCCGCTTCAGCAAGGCGTTGCGTCAGGTTTATATCTTCGGGGCTGGGCTCCGGGTCTCCGCTCGGATGGTTGTGGATCAATATCACAGCAGCGGCACTCTTTTTAATGCAGCCCTTAAAGAGCTCCCGCGGGTGAACCAGGGCTGCGCTCAAGCTCCCCACCGCCACTGTTTCCAGCGCGATCACCTGGTGCTTCGTGCTCAGCATTAAGGCCCTGAAGTGCTCACGGTCGAGAAGTCGCATCTCATCCCGTACCAAAAGGTAGACATCCACGGGCGAACGAATCGTCGCTCCCTGTCCCCATTCTTCATGTAGGAGGCGCCGGCCGAGCTCCAAAGCAGCCTTGATCTGCACCGCTTTGGTTTCTCCTACTCCCGGAAGGGCAGCGAGTTCCTTCAGGTCGGCGGTGGCCAAGTAGCGGAGCCCGCCTTTCCCGCCTTCCACACCGAGGAGGAGCTGGGCCACCTCCAGCGCCGTGCGCCCCCTGCTTCCGGTGCGCAGGATAATGGCCAATAGTTCGGCTGTAGACAGGTTCTCTGCCCCCAGACGGGCCAGGCGTTCGCGCGGCCGGCTGTCCGGCGGCAGATCTTTAAGCGTGAAGTGATACTTCGCGCTCAAGCTTCCTTCCCCTCCTCCCAGATGTCGACGCCGAACTCGGCAAGCACTTCTTTAAGCTTTACCAGGGGAAGGCCTACCACATTGTAGTAGCAACCATCGATGCGCTCCACCAGCAGTGCACCTTTTCCCTGTACACCGTAACCTCCCGCCTTATCCAAGGGTTCTCCCGTGGCGACATAGGCGGCAATCTCCTCAGGGCACAGGGGACGGAATTTCACCCGCGTCTTTTCCCTGGTACTGATCACTCTCCCGCTTGCCGCATCAATAACAGCAACGCCGGTAAAAACTTCGTGCCAGCGTCCGGCCAGAAGCTCAAGCATGGCTCGCGCTTCTTTTGCGTCGCTGGGTTTCCCCAAAATCTTTCCGTCCAGTACTACGATGGTGTCCGCACCGATTACGAGCGTCTCTTCCTGCTCCGTCAGCTGAGCTGCCACTTGAGCAGCCTTGCGCCGCGCCAGCTCCTCCACCAGTGCCCCCGGCTCCATCCCCGGCTCTATTTCTTCCGGGACGGCGCTGGGCAGAACCCTAAACTTGAGCCCGAGCCCGGAAAGAAGTGCCCGGCGTCGCGGTGAGGCCGATGCCAGAACAAATTTCTTCATGTTCCTTACGCCCCAACTTTTCCCCTAAAGTTGGCGGTACAGGAGGTACCCTAAAAGGATACCGATAACCCCGGCCACGTTTATGCGGAGGCTCAATCCGACGGTAAGTTTAAGAACGCTCAAGTTGAGCGTAGTTGGTGTAAAGCCCACAGTTTCGCCTAAGGACAAAAAGGGGAGGTAGGTGGCGAAAAGGGGCTCTAGCGCGCCGCCGATAAGTGCCCCCGCAATAAGGAGCACCACTAAAAGACCGGTGCTTCGGTATCTCCGCACTAACATCAATCCTCCTTCGGAAGTTGGGTCTTTATCACATATTCCACGCTCTGGGAACAACTCCTCTCGCCGGATGTTTTTTCCATTGAGCCTGTTTAACTCCGGGGGGAAAAGCGCGCAGCACAAAGCTCGCCGTAACGCCGATAAAGTACCCTGTAGGGAGGGCGAAGAGAAGCAAATAGGGCAGGTAGAAGAAAATCCCTGGATGCCTGACGAGAAATGCCGCCATAAGAAGCTGGGACAGGTTGTGGGCAACAGCACCTAGCACACTCACGCCTACCAAGCTGAGTGCCCCGCGACCCAGCCTGGCCGCGGTGAGCATCACCAGAGTGCTCCCGACGGCACCGGCCAGGCTGAGGAAGAAGGTGGTAGTAAGAAGTGTACCTCCTAAGAGCGAACCGAAGAAAACCCTTAGGATCACCACCCACCACATCTCGACTGGGCCAAATAGGGCCAAAGCCAGAAGTGATGCCAGGTTCGCCAGCCCGAGCTTGGCCCCCGGCAGGGCGCTGAGGGCAGGAAGGAACCCTTCAAAAACATGAAGTGCCGTACCTCCCGCTACCAAAAGCGAGAGGTAGAGCAGCCTTCTAGTCTGACCTTCCATTTGCGCCACACCCTTTCTTTCTTACATCTTTGCGCCTACCGCATTTTCGCCTTCGCGCCAGCTTGGCCCCCGCCCCTTTTGGTCAGCAGTCTCACTGCGTCACCGCATCATAACTCTTCTCTGATGCCGGGCCGACGATATGCACCACTATATGATTCGGCATGCAGACGATAGCTTCTCCCGGTAAGCTAATCCAACCCCTGGCTACACACACCTTGTCAGGGCAGGGAGAGCTTTCCATCCTAACTTTATTGTCTCCGCCGATAATTACGCTATACCCCAGCGGACCGCGAACCTGCCGGCGTTCCCCCGGCTTAAGGTCGGCGAGGGGAAACTTGTCTACAACCCGTCCGTCCACCTCTACCACTACCTGCGCCTGGGCCGGCGACACCTCAGCTCCCCGCCTCAACCCGGCCACCGCGAACGACCCTAAGGCCAGCCCGAGGACGGCCAGCAAAATCAATTTATCGACCCGTGTCACCGGTACCCCCCTCTTCGCGCACAATTTCCAGCTCATCCTCCAGGTTGCCGGTTGCCACTATCTGCTCCTCGGGCGTCACTAGCACGGCCTCGAAGCTTGACAGCTTACGGATCAAGGCCAGGCCCTGGTCCGGCCCGAGGACGAAAACGGCTGTAGAGAGGATGTCCGCTTCCGCGCTGTTTTTGCCGATGATGGTGGCAGAAATTGCCTGGGATGCCGGACGGCCCGTCCGCGGATCGAATATATGGTGATAGCGTACGCCGTTTTTAATAAAGTAGCGTTCGTAGTCACCGGACGTCACCAGGGTTAGGTCCTCGCTCGGCATCACCGCCAAGAGCTCCCCGCCGTGCTCCGGCCGGGGATTCTTGATACCGATCCGCCACGGCCGTCCGTCCGGACGCCTGCCCACCGCCCAGATGTTGCCTCCGGCATCGATCAGAGCCGAGCGTACGCCGTATCTAAGGAGCACGTCCCGGGCCCGATCGGCTGCATAGCCTTTAGCTGCGCCTCCCAGGTCGACCCCCATACCTGCCCGCCTAAGGTAGGCGGTTTTTGCCTCTTCATCGAGTACCAGATCGCGCCAGTCGACCAGCTCCCTGGCGCGCTCGATCGCTGCCGAGTCAGGCACGTATTTATCTTTTTTTCCAATGCCCCAGAGTACAACGAGCGGCCTTACGGTAACATCGAAGGCCCCGCCCGATAGCTCAGAATACCGTCGGGCCAGTTTCAGAAGCTCAAAGGTCTCCTCGCTTACGCGAACTGGGCGCCTGCCGGCGTTCTCGTTGATCCGGCTTACCTCGCTTTTTGGGTCGTTGGCGTCCATCAAATCGGCAATGCGCCGCATCTCTGCCATGGCGGCATTTACCGCTTCCTCTGCCTTGGGCCCGTAAGCGGTAATGGTGATCAGCGTATCCATCATGAACTCCGTTTTTTCGGCTTTGGCCAGCGACACCTGCCCGATCTGGCCTGGGCCCTTGATGCGGCAGCCGGTCAAAAGGATTACAGCCAGGGCCAGGGCGAAAAGCCCCCTCTCGTGCCTCCTCACTGGGAATCACCTCAAGCCTATTTTGCCCAGTTTACCCCAAGCGGGGCGCCTAAAACGCCCCGCTTGCCAGTTGTACGCCGTGTCCTCAAAGAACAAGCCCTGGCCGTTTGCTTTTTTGGAACCAGGCACAGGCAAAGGCATACCGTCGGCACGGCGTTCCTCAAATTTTAGGGCCGCAGGCCTTAGTTGGCCACAGCCGCCTTTTCTTTAGCCAGCTTGTTCACGATAATCTTCTGGGGACATTTCTCGGCACACCGCCCGCAGTTGGTGCACTTAGCATAATCAATCCGCGCCAAGTTATCCACTACATGGATGGCATCGAATTCGCACGTTTTTTCGCAGATGCGGCAGGCAATACAACCGACTTTGCACACCTGGCGCACCTCGCGCCCGGGAGCCGTAGAACTACAGGCTACAAAGACCTTAGCGTGCTCTGGGATCAAGGTCAGAACGTTTTTCGGGCACGTTTTCACACAGATGCCACAGCCGGTGCACTTCTTCTCGTCTACCACCGGAAGACCGTCCGGCCCCATGCTGAGTGCCCCAAAGGGGCAGGCGCGCACGCAGTTTCCGAGCCCTACGCAGCCAAAACTGCAGGCCTTGCCGCCCGAACCAAAGGCTGCCGCGCTGCGGCAATCCTGAAGGCCCTCGTACTTGGCCCGCTGCACGGCCACCCCTCGGCCGCCACGGCAGATAAGGTGGGCGATCATCTTCTCTTCTGTGCCCTCGGACTTAACACCCATAATTTCGCTGATCTTCGTAGCCACCGAGGCTCCACCGACCTTACAGGCGTTCACCGGGGCTTCGCCTTTGGCAATTGCCTCGGCGAGACCGCTACAGCCCGGAAAACCACAGGCGCCACAGTTTGCGCCGGGTAACACTTCATTAATCTGGACGGCCTTTGGGTCCTTCTCTACAGCAAATTTACGGGCCGCGATCCCGAGGAGGACGCCGAAGAGGAGACCAAGGCCGCCGAGGCTGAGAACTGCTCCCACCATGAACTCTCACCCCTTAAAAGAGAATCCCGCGGAAAAGCCCCTGAAAGCCGAAGAAGGCAATGGACATCAGCCCCGTGGAGACCAAAGCTATAGGAAAGCCCTGCATGCTGGGCGGGATGTCGATAAAAGCCCAGCGCTCGCGGATGCCGGCGAAGAGGAGAATCGCCAGGGTCCAACCTAGAGCGTTGGCGGCACCGCTTACTACCGCCTGCAGGAATCCATAACCCTCCATGGCGTTAAGGAGTGCGACGCCCAAAACAGCGCAGTTGGTGGTAATAAGCGGTAGGTAGATGCCCAGGGCCTGATACAGGACCGGGCTTACTTTCATGATTACCATCTCAACGAATTGCACCAGCGCAGCTATGACCAGAATGAAGGCCACCGTCTGCATGTACTCCAGATGCAGGGGTACAAGAATAAAGTTCTGGATTAACCATGTGACGGCGGAAGCCATGGTCATGACGAAGATAACTGCCATACCCATGCCGGTGGCCGTTTCGATTTGTTTGGACACACCAAGGAAGGGGCACAAACCGAGGAAGCGGCTGAAAATGTAGTTGTTAATGAACATGCCGCCGATGATTATCGCTAGGTATTCCATTTTTCAACCCTCCTAGCCCTCGAGGCCAGCGTCCGCCGCGTGCGAGGGAACCCTCTCCGTTGAGCGGGAATTGCGGGCGGCAAGACGCGCGGTAATGAGGTTCATCGTCCCGAGGAGGAAACCTAAACTGACAAACGCTCCTGGGGGTAGTATCATAACCGTAGCCGGTTCAAATCCCGCCGGCATGAAGCGGATACCGAACCAGCTGCCATTACCTAGAATTTCGCGGATGCTGGCCAGGATCATGATCGCCAGGGTGAAACCAATCCCCATTCCCACGCCGTCGGCCAGTGCCAAATGGACGGGGTTTTTGGATGCAAAAGCCTCGGCCCGGCCTAGAATAATGCAGTTCACTACAATCAACGGAACAAAGACACCCAGGATTTTGTGGACATCGGGTTGAACAGCCGCCAGAACTAGGTCGGCAATGGTGGTAAAGGTAGCGATGACCACGATGAAGCAAGGGATACGGATCTTGTCCGGGATAAACTTTCTGAGCAGCGAAATCAGGATGTTGGAAGCCGTGAGAACAAAGATTACCGCTAAACCCATCCAGACGCTATTCACTACTGCGGTGGTTACGGCCAGCACCGGACACATGCCGATCACCAGGCGCAGGGTCGGGTTTTCCGGTACAATGCCGTTATAGAAGGTGCGAAGCATGTTCATTACTTCCCTCACTCCTTCTCTAAGCGCGAGCACGGGTGACGCCGTAGACCCGCGGTAGCGTCCAGCGATCAAGGAAAGGTACAACCAAGTTCATCAAGAGAATCGAGTAAGAGACTCCCTCAGGGTAACCACCCCAAAGGCGAATAAGGACGGTAATAAAACCGCAGCCGATGCCGAAGATGAGCCGGCCTTTCGGCGTAATCGGGGAAGTGACGTAATCAGTGGCCATGAAAAAGGCTCCAAGGATAAGTCCGCCTGCGAGAACGTGGTACAGGGGGTCACCGGTAAACAGGCCGCCTTTGCCGCCAAAAATCCAAGTCAAGAGTGCAACCGTACCGATGAAGCCGGCCGGTGTCCGCCAGTCGATGACCTTCTGCCAGATGAGGTAGGCTCCGCCCACAAGAAGCGCCAGGGCCGAGGTCTCGCCCAGCACGCCGCCCACGTTGCCGATAAAAAGGTCCAGGTAAGAAGGCAGCGTTCCGGTAGCTGTTCCCTTGAGAATGGCGAGGGGCGTAGCAGCTGTAATGGAATCAAGCGGCACGGGGAATCTGCCAGTCATGTGCTGGGGCCAAGCCGCCAGCATGAACGCACGTGCCGCCAAGGCTGGGTTGACGAAGTTCGCCCCTAGGCCGCCGAAGGTTTGTTTTACCACCGCTATGGCAAAGGCAGCGCCCACGGCCACCATCCACCAGGGGGCATTGGCCGGCACGTTAAAAGCCAGAAGTAGGCCGGTGAGGGCCGCGCTCCCGTCTGCGATGGTAATCTCCTTCTTCAAGGCCTTCTGCACCAAAGCTTCCGTAAGAACTGCACTGGCAACGCCCACTAACATCAGTACCAGCGAGCGGATGCCGAAAAAGTATACGCTCACTGCCGCCGCCGGTATGAGGGCGATGATAACCTGCCACATGAGCCTATCCACCGTCTCCGCCGCTCGGATGTGCGGGGAAGACGCCACAATAAGCTTATCGAAGCTGGGCACGGCTTTTTTCTCTTCCATTCCCTGCTCCCTCCTACTTACGGCGCCGCCGCGCCAGAACCTCAGCCTTGCCTAAGCGCAGGGCCGGCACCAGGTGCCGTTTCGACGGACAAACATAAGCGCACGAACCACACTCGATGCAGTCCTGCACGTGGTAATCCTCGGCCAAGTCCCACATCTCTTTGCGACAGAACTGGTCGAGGAAAGTCGGTATGAGTCCGATTGGGCAGGCGTCTACGCAGCGCCCGCAGCGGATGCAGGCCCGCTCAGGCAAAGTAGTAGCCTCTTCAATCGTAAGGAGAAGAATTCCCGAAGTCCCTTTAATCACCGGCACGTCTGCCGTGGGTAAGGCAATGCCCATCATCGGCCCGCCGGAAATAATTTTGCCTACCTCTCCCTCCACGCCGCAGTAGGAGAGGAGATCGCTCACCAGGGTCCCTATCCTTACCCGGAGGTTTTGCGGGTTTTTCACGGGCGTGCCGGTCACCGTAACCACGCGTTCAACCAGCGGCCGGCCGGTCTCAAGGGCCGTAGCCAAAGCGTACGTGGTGCCCACATTCTGCACCAACGCTCCGGCATCCACCGGCAAGCCACCTGACGGCACCTCCCGGCCGAGAATGGCCTTAATGAGCTGCTTTTCCGAGCCTTGTGGGTACTTGGTGCGGAGAGGCACAACCTCAATGTCCTTCTCGTCAGCAGCCGCCCGCTTAAGGGCGCTTATGGCTTCAGGTTTGTTGTTCTCGATACCGATATAGCCGCGTTTAGCTCCTGTCACCTTAAGCCAGGCCTTGAGCCCGAGGATGATCTTCTCCGGTTCCTCCACCATAAGGCGCTGGTCACAGGTGAGGAAGGGTTCGCACTCGGCGCCGTTGATAATGACGCTGTCGAAACTCTTGCCCGGTGGCGGCGACACTTTGACGTGGGTAGGAAACATAGCTCCACCCATGCCCACAAGGCCCGCCTCCCGAATCAAAGCCTTTAAACTTTCGGGGGACAGCTCCTCTAACTTCCGGCCGGTGGAATCTATCCAGGTATCCGTGCCGTCGCCTTCAATAATCACTGCCGGGGCTTCGCGGCCGGTGGGCAAAAGGCAGGTCTCAATGCCGACCACCTTACCGGATATGCTGGCATGAACCGGGGCCGAAACAAAGGCTTTGCTCTCCCCGATCTTCTGCCCGACCAGAACCGCATCGCCCTTGTTCACGAGGGGGTCGCACGGCGCACCGCCCTGGGCGAGTGGAATGACCACACGCCTCGGAAGGGGCGCCGCCTGAATCGGGCTTCCGGCCGTCCGCTCCTTGGATGGGGCCGGGTGCACCCCCCCCACAAAAGTCCTAAGCTCCATGGTTTCTCCTTCACCCCTTCAAACAATAAGACATTCTTTTAATGACCCCGAGTGAACGCTCTAGACTTCGCCACTTACTGCCACAAATCCTTTTAGCAGGGCAGAAAATACGGGTGCAAAGCGCGAACGAAGGCTCCACGACACCTTGTCCATTATAACACAAAAATAACATAAAAGTCGCTGCCCGTAATGCACATCTTTAACCAAGTTTTCGTTCTTCCTGGGAGCCATGATCAATCAAATACAGAGAATACAGAGGGCGGCCGCCGGGGCCGCCCTGTAGTCGGCTTTATTAAAACCGGGACCTGGGGGTGTAGTGGGTGTGAAGGAGTTGGTGGGCTCTCTCGGAAAGCGGTGCGCCCAGATACTCCTTGTACAGCGTCTGTACGGCCGGGTTCTCGTGGGACTTTCTGAGCGGCATGCTCGCGTCCACTTCATAAATGGCTCTGATTCGCGCTTCGCGCTTCTCGCGGTCCACCGGAATGGGCTGGCCGCCGCCGCCGATGCAGCCGCCGGGGCAACACATGATCTCCACAAACTGCCAATCGGCCTCGCCCGCCTTAATTTTGTCCAGCACTTTCTTGGCATTCGCCAGACCGTGGGCCACCGCCACCTTAACGGTCTTGCCGTCCAGGTCCACGGACGCTTCCTTCACCCCGTCAAGGCCGCGAACGGCAGTAAAATCGAGACTCTCCAGGGTTTTCCCGGTCACGACTTCATAAACCGTCCTGAGAGCCGCCTCCATCACGCCGCCCGTCGCCCCGAAAATGGCGCCGGCGCCCGTGGAGATGCCGAGCGGAGCGTCGTATTCTTCCTCCGGCAGGCTCTCAAAATCGATGCCGGCCTCCTTCAGCATGCGGGCAAGCTCGCGGGTGGTAAGCACGGCATCCACATCGGGAACGCCCGAGGCCGTCATCTCCGGCCGCTGCGCTTCGAACTTCTTGGCCGTGCAGGGCATAATCGATACCACGTAGACGTCCTCCGGCTTAAGGCCCATCTTTTCCGCATAATAGGTCTTGGCCAAGGCACCAAACATCTGCTGCGGTGACTTGCAGCTGGAAACGTGCGGCAGGAGTTCAGGATAGAAGTGTTCGCAGTACTTCACCCACCCGGGACTGCAGGAAGTAATAAGCGGGAGCGGGCCACCCTCCTGGAGACGCTCGAGGAGCTCGTGCCCTTCCTCCATGATGGTGAGGTCCGCGGTGAAGTCCGTATCGAAAACGCGGTCGAAACCGAGCCTTCTTAAGGCCGCCACCATCTTGCCGGTGACGATGGACCCTGGTGGCATCCCCATAGCCTCGCCCACGGAGACGCGCGTGGCCGGCGCCGTCTGCACCACCACGTGCTTCTTCGGGTCGCCCAAGGCTTTCCATACCGCATCCACGTAGCTCTTTTCCGTGATGGCTCCGGTGGGGCAGACGGTTGAGCATTGGCCACAGGCTACACAGGCCACCTCGGCCAGGTCGCGGTTGAATAGCGGGAGGATAAGCGTATCCCAGCCGCGGCCCACATACCCTAGGGCGCTTACGCCCTGAACCTCGCTGCACATGCGCACGCAGCGGCCGCAGAGGATACACTTGTTGGGGTCGCGCACCAGGGCCGGGCTGGAGGTATCTTTCGGAACGTTCCGTTTCTCTCCCTGGTACCGTACCTCGCGCACGCCCAGGTCGTGGGCCAGTGTTTGCAGCTCGCAGTTGCCGTTCCTTTCGCAGGTCAAACACTCAAAGGGGTGATTGGCCAGGAGGAGTTCCAGCGCTGTGCGCCGCGCCTCGCGCACGAAAGGAGTGTTGGTATAAACTTCCATGCCGTTTGACACCGGCATGACGCAGGAGGCTACCAGGCTTTTTGCCCCCTTCACCTCCACCACGCAAAGGCGGCATGCTCCTTCTGGCTTAAGTTCGGGGTGGTAGCAGAGGGTCGGGATCTTGATCCCAGCCGCACGCGCCGCCTCGAGAACAGTCATTCCTTTTGCGGCTTGGACTTCCCGCCCGTCTATGGTCAGGGTGATGGTTTCCATGCTTCACACTCCTTCACGCTCTTTTAGCCGCGGACAATGGCGCCGAACGGGCAGCGCTCCATGCAGGCACCGCACTTGATGCACTTGTCGGGGTCGATGAAGTGAACTTCTTTCCTGGTACCTGAAATGGCGCCCACCGGGCAAACTTTAGTGCAGGCAGTGCACCCGCGGCAGAGTTCAGGCTTGATGCGGTACACGAGGAGCGCCGCGCAAACGCCGGCCGGGCAACGTTTATCCTGGATATGAGCCACGTATTCATCGCGGAAGTACCGGAGCGTAGACAGAATCGGGTTGGGAGCGGTCTGCCCCAAACCACAGAGCGCGCTCTGCTTGACTACCAAAGCCGTACGCTCTAAGAGGTCAAGGTCTTCCATCTTCCCTTCCCCGCCAACGATCCGGTCCAGAATTTCCAACATACGCTTAATTCCTTCGCGGCAGGGAGTGCACTTGCCGCAGGATTCCGAGCGGGTGAAGTTCAGGAAGAAGCGGGCCACATCCACGATGCAGGTGTCCTCGTCCATCACCACCAGGCCGCCAGAACCCATGATGGCACCGGCGCCGGTCAGGGACTCGTAATCTACCGGCAGGTCGAGCTGGCTTTCGGGGAGGCAACCTCCGGAAGGTCCGCCGATCTGCACCGCCTTGAATTTCTTGCCGCCCGGGATGCCGCCGCCGATGTCGAAGATGATTTCGCGCAAGGTAATCCCCATGGGCACTTCCACCAGCCCGGTGTTGCGCACCTTGCCGGTGAGGGCAAACACCTTGGTGCCCTTGCTCTTTTCCGTGCCCATGGAAGCAAACCAGTCGCCGCCCTTTAAGATAATGTCCGGAATGTTGGCCCAGGTCTCCACGTTGTTGATGTTGGTGGGCTTATCCCACAGACCCTGGTTGGCGGGGAACGGCGGCCTAGGACGCGGCATACCGCGCTGGCCCATGATGGAAGCCATAAGCGCCGTTTCTTCGCCGCAAACAAAGGCGCCGGCGCCTTCCTTAATGTGAATACGGAAGGAGAAACTGCTCCCTAAGATGTTATCGCCGAGGAGGCCCAGCTCTTCGGCCTGCTTCATGGCAATGCGGAGACGCTTTACCGCCAGCGGGTACTCGGCCCGGACATAAATGTATCCCTCGCTGGCCCCGATGGCGTAGGCGCCGATGATCATGCCTTCCAGTACCCGGTGCGGGTCGCCCTCCATGATACTGCGATCCATGAAAGCGCCAGGATCACCCTCGTCCCCGTTGCACACGACGTACTTGGGCTCCCCTGCCGCCTTGCGGCAGAACTCCCACTTGAGCCCGGTGGGGAAGCCGGCACCGCCGCGCCCCCTGAGGCCGGATTTCTTTACTTCGGCAATAACCTCTTCCGGGGTCATCTCACCAAGCACTTTGGCAAGGGCAGAGTAGCCACCGCGAGCGATATATTCTTCAATTCGTTCGGGGTTGATGTAGCCGCAGTTCTGCAGAACTACCCGCTTCTGCTTTTGGTAAAAAGGCAAATCGCCATAGTGCGGAACTTTCTCTTCGGTGAGGGGCTCTTTATAAAGGAGGCGCTCCACGATCCGGCCTTTATATAGGTGCTCGTTCACAATGTCCGGAACGTCGTCCGGCGTCACGTGGGTGTACATGGTCCCTTCAGGATAAACGATCACCAAGGGACCCATCTCGCATAGTCCGTGGCAACCGGTGGTAACCACTTTAACCTCTTTGTCCAATCCTTTTGCCAAAAGTTCTTTCTCTAACCTGGCCCTAATCTCCGACGATCCGCCTGAAGTACATCCGGTGCCGCCGCAGACCAGGACGTGGGCACGGAATAGATTCATGGCTTAAACCTCCCTTTTGCCGTCCATGACTTTTTATAATGCTAGTTGGCCCGGCCGACCACCAGATCCTCGACGATGCGCCCATTGACCACATGTTCGCCGATGATCCGCGGCACATCCCGCGGCGTAACATGCCCATAAGTAATACGCTTTTCCCCGGGCCGCACCACGTCGACCAGCGGTTCCTTTTCACACATTCCGATACATCCGGTTTGAAGGACCGTAGCCTTGATATTCCGTCTGGCCAGTTCCTCCAGGATGGCCGTCATGACTTCCCGGGCTCCCGCCGCAATACCGCACGTTCCCATGCCTACGATGATCTGCGTCTCTCCACCTTGACGCGCCTCAACTTCCTTCTGCAGTTCTTCACGCAGGCGCCTCAGGTCATCTAGGCTTTTAAGCTTCGTCAACTCCGCCACCTCCATGCAGGCTTGTTAATGCTTCTTGTAAATACCGTTTAAGAAAAGTCAACACCTTGGGATCATTTATCGGAACTTCCCCCAGCTCGCGTCTTACTTCCCGGGTGCAGAAAGTAAACGTACGGTCGTCCACCGTATGCCGGTAAATGAGGTCGAGCTTGGGAGCTCCCGCAAGCACGGTTACCAGCGTAGCCGGCACATCCCCCAGCGGAGGCCGATCCCAATGCCGCAGGCCAAACGTTGCTGTTACAGTAGTTCCTTTTCCTTTTTCCGAAGAGATCTGTACGTCTCCTCCGGCCTGGCGCGCAGCCATGGCCAAGAGGGAGAGGCCCAACCCTACCCGGCGAGTGGTGCGAGTGGTGGTAAAAGGATCGAGAACCCGGCGAACGAATTCCTGGTCCATCCCGGAACCGTTGTCCTTAATCGTGATGATTAGAAGGTCGCCGGCTGCGTCCTCCTTGATCTCGATCACAACTTCCGTAGCACCCGCTGCAAGCGAATTCTGCACCAGGTCTAGGATGTGAAGGGCCAGCTCTTCCATCTCTATTCGTACCGCGCCAGTACGCCGGCCACCTTGTCCGGAGTCATGCGGCCGTGAGTATCCTCGTCCACCATCATTACCGGAGCCAAGCCGCAGCATCCTAGGCAAGCCACCGGTTCCAGGCTAAAGCGCAGATCTTTCGTCGTCTCACCCGGCTTAATCCCGAGTTCTTTTTCTACTTCGGCCAAGATCCGGGCTCCGCCGCGCACATGGCAGGCCGTACCCTGGCAGACGCGCACCACATGGCGACCGCGCGGCTTCAGATGAAACTGGGCGTAAAAGGTGGCCACGCCGTAAATGGTGGTAGCCGGGATGTCAAGAGCCAGCGAAATCTCTTTTATCACGTCTTCCGGAATGTAGCCGTAGGCCGCTTGAACCTCTTGCAGAATCGGGATCAGCGAGCCTTTTTCTCCCGCGTGGCGGGAAAGGATTTCCTCAAGCTCCGGGTACTTAGGAGCGGTGTTGCCACAGGCGCATGCGCTCATACTGCATTTCCTCCTTTGCCTCAACTAACTCGCGTTGTGATTATAGCCTTCCAGGAAGGTCATGGGGCTTGTTTTCCAAGCTCGACACAATCACCACCTTCCGGCCCTCCAACCCGGCCAGGGCCAAAACCACCTCGGCCAGGGTGGGAGCCGCCACGTAAAACCACGTCGCACGCGGCGTAGCCAAATCGCTGAGCCGGTGCGCATCAGATGAAGTGATTAGGGAATAACCCGTCAAGGCCGGAAACAAACTCTTAACCTCTTCAGGCGTGACGCGGCCGGAAATTTCCAGCGCGTCAGGTTCAAGGGCCGGCGGCACCACGCCGAGGTTAGCCAGCAGGCTGAAGGCCGGCCGGTCTACGTGCGCCGGAATGAACAGTCCACCGGCACGCCTGGTAATGTCCTGCACTTCTTCTAAGGTGAGCTCGACAGAATTGAGAAGGAGCGTATTTTCAAAGCCCAGAATATTCTCTTCGGCATCTACAATCACCTGGTCTCCAAAAACCTCCGGGCGATTTTCAATCCGCGGCAGATGGCGTCGGATCTCTTCCCCCACCACCGCTAGAGAAGCCAAATCCGGAAAAAAGCAGAGAACGTGAACCTCCTCCCGCGTCTGCACCTCCATCCCCGGGAGTACCGCTATTCCTTCCCGCGCAGCCAGGGCAGCTACCGCCGGGACGTTGGCCCAGGCGTTGTGGTCGGTAATGCCAAGAAGGCCTATCCCGTTGGCGGCCGCAGCGGCCACGATGGCACGCGGGCCCATCTCCAGTTCGGCACAGGGCGAAAGCACGGTGTGAACGTGGAGGTCAGCCTTGAGCCAGCGCAGCATAGGAGTTCGACGCCCTAATCCCCAGGGCGTAAAGCCGTCCTACCACCTCAAAGGCAGGGAGGTTGGTCGTGAAAATTGTGACTCCTTCTGCGTCCGCCTTGCTCAAAGTGTCCTCCTGGGGCTCAATCCCCCCGGCAATGATGATGCCGGCCAAATTGAGCAGCACGGCCACAGCGACGATGTTCTGGTGGGCCTGGACCGTCACCCAAAGATCACCCTCTCGCGCCCGGGACATGACGTGGCTCAGGAGGTCGGAAGTGTAGCCGCCCCTTACTTCCCGCTCAAGTCCGGACCGGCCTGCCTTCAGGTTGAGGCCTAGCTCCGGTGCTTCAAGAAGCGTCTTAAGTTGCATCGCGCTCTCCTCCCTTTGGCGTTCTGTTTTGATCCATGGCCGGTGGTACCAGTTGTGCCAGGTTGTACGTCTCCTGGGCCAAAGCCATGATCTTTTCGCGCAGCTTAAAAATACAGTCGGTCTCGAGAGCCTTACCCACAGCAATATCCTCGGCCAGGGCACGGCAGGTAGGGGCGCCACAGGAACCACAGTCCAGCCCGGGTAGGTGCTCTATAAGGGCTTGGACCTGTTGCAGCTTCTCCATAGCGCGCCTTAAGTTCCGGTCCAGGCGCACGATGGGCCGCGGCTCCACTTTTATTTCCGGAACCTTGGGCATGGGTACGCCGAAAGCGGCCAGGCGCTCAGAAAGCGGCTCGCGGGCGGGAAGGTCGCGGACCAGGTGCCGGAGGCGCACGCCGGCCACAAAGCGATTGTTGACGTTAAGGATCCCACCCACACAACCGCCGGGGCAGGCTTGGGCTTCAATGAAGTCTATATCCACCAGCCGGCCCAGCTCAATTTCCTCGAGCACGCTGATAACGTTGTGAATTCCGTCGACAATTAGGGCGTTTTCAATCCCCGCCGCGGCCACCTCTCCGCCGGAAGCGCCCCACCCGATCCCCAGGCGGTCGGCGCGGGTAAGGGAGGGCTGCTCCTGGCGCAGGTTCTCAAGCAGACGCCCGTAAACATCCGCCACTGCCAGCACCCGGTCCACCTCTGAAGGAACGCCGCCCACCGGGCTTTTCACCGCCGTAACCTTGGCCGGGCAGGGACTTAAGAAGAAGATGCCGACCTTTTCCGGGGCCAAGCCCGTCTCCTGCATTGCTTTCCTGCGCATCAAAGAAGCGGTCACCTGCATAGGGCTTTCGAGGGGAATGATGTGATCCACCAGCGCTGGAAACCGCACCTGGATAAGGCGAACTACGGCAGGACAGGCAGAAGAGATGATCGGGCGCAGGTGGTGGTTCTTCTGGAAGTATTCGCGCACCGCCTGCGAAACGATTTCCGCTCCGAGGGCTACCTCGCAGACCTCGTCGAACCCCAAGGCCTTGACAGCCGCCAGGATGCGTGCCGGGCTCGTGTTTTCTCTGAACTGTCCGTAAAGGGAGGGGGCTACGAGCGCTATCCTGTACTCAAAAACCGTAAGCTCTTGGAGGGAATCACGCTCGGCATACTTGGCATGGTTGGGGCAGGCCCGGATGCACTCGCCGCAGTCAATGCAGCGATCCTCCATGATCTCCGCCTTGCCGTGGCGCACCCGGATGGCTTCCACCGGGCATTTCTTAATGCAGTTCACGCAACCTTTGCACTTCTCTTTATCCAGTCGCACCGAGTGGAAGTAGTCCATAGCCATCCTTATCCCCATTCCTTATGATATTCGAATGACGATCTCTAGTCGCGTTCCCTGGCCAACGGTACTAGTGATTGTCAGCTTGTCGGCGGACTTTTTAATGTTGGGAAGGCCCATTCCGGCGCCAAAACCCATTTCCCGGATTTCATCTGGGGCAGTGGAGTACCCTTCCTGCATGGCCAGGTCGATATCCTGAATTCCCGGACCTTCGTCCTCGGCCACCAGAGTGAGCGCGTCGGGGGTGACCTTTAAGGCCAGCTGGCCCCGGTAGGCATGAATAATGATGTTCATTTCGGCTTCGTAGGCCGAGATGCTAGCCCGTCTAATAACCTGGGGTGGCAGGTTCAGTGCCTGCAAGACTTTCTTAATGCGGCTCGCGGCTTCCCCCGCCCGGAGAAAGTCATGCCCGATCACGGGTATCTTCAGGTCGTAGCTAGGATCATGGCTCATGGCCGGCACCTCGGCCAAGCATACAGCCGCCTAACCCGGCCTGAAACAGGAGGCCGCAGGATTCATACATGGGAAAGCGGGTAAGCATTAGGGGTAGGCCCTGGGCGCGGGCCAATTCCAGCACCTCCGGACCGGGCCTTTTCCCCCGGACAAAAACGATGCCCGCAAGGTCAATGATCTCCGCCGTTCGCACAACCTGGGGCGTAGTTAGGCCGGTTAGGAGCAGCGTGCGCTCCTTGCTAAAGGTTAAAACGTCGCTCATGAGATCGGCCCCACAGGCCGTAAGCACGTCTCGTTCCATATCGGCCGGAACCAGCACCTCAGCCTGGAGAATCTTCACTATTTCGGAAAGCCGCACGCGCACCACTCCCCGTTTTTCACGCCCTGCTTTTCTTCGCGGTAACCTTAAAGTCACTCTATTCTTTCAAAGTTCCGGCTAATTGGCACTAAGGACGACTTCTTCTGGGCCAAATGGCCCAGTGCTATTTTGACAAACCTCCGACGATACCTTATTCGCTTTCTTTAACAAAATTCCTGCCGCTTGAGCAAAAAAAATAAGAACGCCCTCCTTCCAGGCGTCCTTGTCTGTCGCATATTGCCTTTGTCCGTCTGCTATTCCTCCAGCCCGGCATACCAGCGGGCAAATTCGGCCAGCGCCCGGCTTACCGCCTGCTCGCGCTCGGCGCCCTTCGCCCGGGCAGCCTGAACCAGCTCGCCCTCTATCCGGCCGAGGAGCCCCATAAGCTCAGTTTTACCTTTAGCAGGGTTTTCTGGCAATCTTTCTGCCGCGGCCGCCATACTTTTTACTTGGGCCTCTGCCTCGGCAATCCGACCTTCCTCAGCGGCCAGGAGCGCCTCGGCCAATCCGCCGGCAGCCGCCTGGACAAACTCGTAGTACTCTTTATCAGCCGCGGTATAATCTAGTTCCTTTGCCGCCAGGACTTTAGTGACTACCATAGGCTGTACTTTCTCCTCGGTATACCTCTCCTTAAGCGCTTCGGCGCGCGGGCGCCCAAAAAAGCTGCCGGCGCGCACCTGAATTAGATTGCCGGCTACCACCTGCTCTGCCGGCCAGCCGTCCTTCTTAATGGCATCGACTAAACGATCGGCGTTGGCCTTTTGGCTAAAGGCCCCCACTTGCACCTCAAAGAGCCTAAGTTCGGGCAAATTTACCCTTCCGGCCGGAGGCAGTGATGCTGGCGCCTCCGGCTTCGTAGGCGCCGGAGACACCGGTTGGGCCTGGGAAGCCGGCGGCTGGGCAGGTTTAACCGACGTGGTTTCTCTGAAAAGATAAGAACCGAAGAAATAACCCAGGGCCACTGCACAAACAGCAGCCACCAGAAACTGCACCAGGCATCCCGTGCCGCCTCTAGGGCGTTTAGGTGCCGGACGGTGTATACGGCGCCCTCCCATCCTTATTCCCCCGCTTCCTCCGCTAATAGATAGTCCTTTAAGCTATTCG
Organism: Bacillota bacterium; assembly: GCA_030153805.1. Classification (GTDB taxonomy): domain Bacteria; phylum Bacillota; class DTU030; order DUMP01; family DUMP01; genus DUMP01. The sequence goes on from JASKLG010000003.1 coordinate 34,249, forward strand.
TCCCTTAAGGCAGAAATTCCTCCCAGCGTAGAGGCCGTCGTTCGCGGGAACATTAAGTACTGCACCTCGGACCAAGGAGCTTGAATATGCACGGCAAAACACTGAAAAGCTTCGCCGCTCTATGTACCGTACCCTTCGTCCTCGTCCTCAGCAATTCTCTCCTCATCCCAGTACTGCCGCAAATTCAAAAAGCGCTCCACCTGACCCTTTTTCAAGCCGGGCTGATCATTACGGCCTTCTCTCTTACCGCCGGGCTGGTCATACCCTTTGCTGGCTACCTTTCCGACCGCGTGGGGCGTAAGGTAGTTATGGTCGCCGCCCTCGCCGTTTTTGGACTGGGCGGAGTCCTGGCCGGGGTGGCGGCCTGGCTATCTCCGCGAGCTTTTCCCTGGATCCTGGCCGGGCGCGTTCTCCAGGGCATCGGCGGCGGCGGTACCTACCAGCTGGCCATGGCGCTGGCCGGCGATATGTTCACCGACCGCGAACGAAGCCGCGCCCTCGGCTACCTGGAGGGAGCTAACGGGCTGGGAAAGGTAGTCGCTCCGCTTTTAGGCTCCGCTGCCGCCCTCATCGTTTGGTTTGCACCCTTTTTTGTGTACGGCCTCCTGGCCTGGCCGGCCGCCTTGCTCGTATGGTTTATCTGCACTGAACCCCCTCTACCGGCCCCGCCGCCGGGAAGCACCTACCTGGAAGACTTAAGGAGCGTTCTGGCCAAACGCGGGCGGGGCCTGGCTACTTCCTTCCTAGCCGGCTTTCTCGGCCTGTTTCTTCTTTTCGGGCTCTTAAGCTACCTGGCCAACGTCTTGGAAAAACACCTGGGGGTGAGGGGGTTCACCCGCGGGCTCCTCGTGGCCGTCCCGGTTCTGGCCATGACCATCACCTCGTCCACCACAGGAGTGTACCTGCAAAAACACCTGGGTCGGCGGCTTAAGCCCGTCCTTCTCCTCGGGCTCGCGTTGGTAGCCGTTTCGCTGGTCGCCCTGGCCGTCGTCCCGTCCGGTCTTTTCTTCCTTTTTCCCTTAACCGCGGCCGGAGTCGGCACCGGCCTTTTTCTCCCCGGGCTTAACCTCCTTATCACCAGCGCCGCCGAGGGCGAGCGCGGCCTGGTTACCGCCCTGTACGGCACGGTCCGCTTTTTTGGGGCCGCTCTGGGTCCGCCGGCCATGGGCCTGGGTTTAAAGTTCGGCCGTTTTCCCCTTTTCGTCGGAGCAACGGCAGCCACTTGCCTGGTCCTCTTCCTGGCCTGGCTCCTCATTAACGCAAACGAAATGTTGCCGCAACATCTGGCAAAGAACCCCGGGGATGAGGCTTCGGCGGCCGGTCAGAATAAGAAGAGGAAAAGCACAAGGAGGTAAAGCCCGGTGACGAAAAACGAAAAGGAGACCGCCCAAAATAAGTTTTTTGCCCCGGCGACCCGCGGCGAGGAAGAAGATATGTTTGGCCAAGCCGCTCTCACCGACGGCGACCGATTCGGCGAGCTCATCCCCAGCCTGCACGCCTGGATGCCGCCCGAAGCTATGCGGGAACGGGTTAAATACATGGAGGAGGTGACGCAAAACTTGGCCCGGAAAGAAGAGGAGGCACGCCAGAAGTCTAAAAGGCTGGACGTTCCTCCCTGGCCGACCGCTCAGTCCGACCAAGAAGCCTACGCCGCTCAGGCCGCTGCCCCGCCTAGGCGGACAAGAGGAACACCGGCCGGCAAAGGGTTTCTCGACGAATACGGCGAAGAGCTCCGGACACCTGAGAGAAAGAAAACGGATCCCAAACAGCCAGCAGGTTGATAACCCCCTGCGCCGCGGTGCGGCGCTTTTTCGCTTAGATGATACCCAGGGCCCTGAGTACGTCTAAGAGTACGGCCGTAAGCCCCGCCGCCATTACCGGCCCCACCGGGATTCCGCCGAAAAAGGCAATGGAGACAAGAGAGCCCAACACCACCCCGGCGGCCACCCGCGGCTCGAGTTGTAAGAGGTCCACCCCCTTGTGGTTCATTATCGAAGACATGGTACCGCCCAGGACGGCCACCAGGCCTAGGGGTGAAAGCAGGGTGGCCACCACGTCGGCAAAGCGTAAATCGCCCCGAACCAGCGGGGCCAGCACGGCCGTGGTGAGAAAGAAGAGCCCGAGAAAGATGCCGTGCCGGCACAGGAACGAGATACCTTCCTGCCCCGGCAGGACGGCCAGGGCCAGGACAAAGGCTGCAGCACCGCCCAAGATTTTGTTTCCTGTGGCCAGGGCGGCAGCCATGATTAGGAAAACCATAATGATGCCGTCGCGCATGCCGACTCTCTCCCTTCCCTGCCAACATCATATGCCTGCCCACTTTGGCGAATGTTTCCACGCACCGTTTGGAAGATAAGCTTATATCCTGTTTCCGGCAAAACTTGAAGGGGGATTGAGAAAGTGAAGCATTTCCTCGTCGCCTCCCTGGTGCTCATTCTCACAGCGGGCATGCTGATTTTGAGCAGCTGCACCGGAAAACCCCCGGCCGCTGCAGCACCCACTATCCGGCTGGCCGACCAGTTTGGCTTGGGCTATGCTCCCCTCACGATCATGCTGGAAAAGAAATTTTTGGAGAAGCATCTACCGGGAATTCAAATTGAACGCAAAAAGTTCGGCTCGGGCAGCGCCGTGCGCGAGGCGATCATCGCCGGCGATCTCGACGTGGGCTTCATGGGCATCCCGCCCTTCTTAGTGGGCTGGGACAAGGGGGTAGACTGGAAAATTGCCGGAGCTTTAGACAGCATGCCGCTTCTGCTCTTAACTTATCGAGAAGAAGTAAAAGGGATCAAGGATCTCGGACCGGAGGACAAGATTGCCCTTCCCGGCCCCGGTTCCAACCAGCACATTCTGCTTGCTATGGCGGCAGAACAAGAGTTGGGAAACGCCCGGGCGCTCGATGAGTTTATTGTGGCCATGCCCCATCCCGATGCCGCCACCGCCCTCCTCAGCCGCCAGGACATCACCTGCTACTACGGCGCCCCGCCTTACCAGTACGAACTTCTCCGTCACCCGGGGATAAAGCAGATCGGCGACGCTTTTACGGCCTTTGGCGAGCCCTTCTCTTACATCGTCGCCGTAGCCGCCGGTGAATTCTACCGAGAGCAGCCTCAAACTTACCAGGCCTTCTGCGCAGCGCTGGAGGAAAGCCTGCACTTTATCCGGACCAACCCTGAGGAGGCGGCAGAGATCCTGGCCCGGGCAGAAAAAACCGTTCCCACCGCCACCTACAAAGAATACCTCACTTGGCCGGGTACCAACTGGGACATTACTCCACGCGGCATCATGCACTACGCCAGGTATATGCAAAAAGCAGGTTATATCAAGAAAACTCCCACGTCCTGGCAGGAAGTCACCTATCCCAACCTCCACTCACTTGAGGGCAGTTAATGCCATTAAAAGGAAATGAATTGCCTGCATATTTGACGACGCACATGAAAGAATAACGGCGTAAACTTCCTTTTGCCAGGAAAGAACGGCCCGAGGAAAAGGGTGGCCGTTCTTTCTTTTCATGGGACGGAAGGGAAGAAATTATCAACATAAGCGGTATCACTTCGGCCAAAATAAGTAACGAAAGGAGGTGAACCGTAAATGGCAAGAGGAAGTTACAACCGTTCTCGCGGCGCAACGCACGTGGTCCCGGAAGCCTGGAATGCGATGAACAACTGGAAATATGAAATTGCCCGTGAACTCGGTGTTGATACCCAGATCCAGAACGGCTACTGGGGCAACGTGACTTCGCGGGACGCCGGCGCCGTCGGTGGTCACATGGTCCGGAAGATGATTGAGATGGCTGAGTCGCAACTGAGTGGTAAGGCTGCTGGCCCAACGACCACCCGGTAACGCGCAACGTACGACTGGGCTTCAAGGTAACAACCTTGTACCGAAATATAGCAGGGGCCTCTCACCTGGAGAGGCCCGTTCATCTTGCCGGAGCGGTATCCGCTCCCGGTTTTCGGTGAGCGCCGGCCGGCAGGACTAACGGCTGGCGCCGCCTCCGCCGGACGAACCACCGCCAAAGCCGCCGCCGAAGCCCCCACCGCCGAAACCGCCGAAGCCGCCACCGCCGAAACCGCCCCAATACCAAAAGCCGCGGCGGCGCCGCCCCATGCCGCCGGCCAAGAAGATGAAAAGGAAAATGAGAAGCGGCAAAATTTCCCAGGCAAATCCTTCCGAAACGTTGGCGGTCAAGCGGTAATCCGTAAGCACATTCAAGGTACGGTCGGCACCAAGGTCCACGCCGTATTCTTCGGCCACCGCCGCAGCTAAGGCCAAGTAGCCAGCGCGGATACCTTCAGCGTACTTACCTTCCTGCCAGAAAGGCAAAACCTTTTCATCAAGAATCCGGCCGGCCTTGCCGTCGGGAATTGCACCTTCCAGCCCGTAGCCTACTTCAATGCGGACTTTGCCGCTCTGCCCATTTAGAAGGCGTTCTTTATCCACTAAGAGTAGTACCCCGTTGTTCTTTTCCCTGTCGCCCAGGCCCCAAGTGCGGAAAAGTTCTAAAGCATAATCCTCGATAGGTACACCGCCCAGTGAAGGCACCGTAACCACCACAATCTCTGCTCCAGTCTTTGCATCCAGGGCCCGGCCGATAGACTCTAACTCGCTTTTTGTTCCTGGATCAAGCAAGCCGGCAAAGTCGTTTACAAAGGTGGCCGCCGGTGGGCGAGGCGGCAAGGGAGCAATCCCCGCGGCCGGCAAGCAGGCCAGAATCGCCGCGGTTGTGAAAAGGAGCCCCCATATAAGGCCACGGCGCACCGTGTGCATGTTCTAGCCTCCTCACTGCCCGCCGGGAGTACCGAAATCTACCTGGGGCACTTCCTTGGCCCCGGCTTCGGCCTGAAAGTAGTCCTTTGCAGTAAAGCCCAGAAGGCGCGCGAAAATTACTGTGGGAAAACGGCGGATGGCCGCATTATAACGCTGAACGGCATTGTTATAGTCCATGCGGGCCACGGCGATCCGGTTCTCCGTCCCGGCCAGTTCGTCCTGCAATTGGCGGAAATTAGCATCAGCCTTAAGGTTAGGGTAGTTCTCCACTACCGCGAGAAGCCGGCTCAAGGCGCTGCTAAGCTGGGCATCCGCCTGCGCCGCCTCCCTTACGCTTTGCGCACCGGCCAGCTTAGACCGAGCTTCGTTCACCTGGGCGAAAACTGCCTCTTCATGGGCCGCGTAGCCTTTCACCGTTGCTACAAGGTTGGGGATAAGGTCCGAACGCCGCTGCAACTGGTTTTCCACCTGACTCCAGCGGCTGTTTACTGCTTCGTCGAGATTCACCAAACTGTTGTAGCTGCCGAAAGCAAAAAGGGCCAACAGCAGGACTACGCCCACAACGACCATAGTGGTCTTAGACATACGGTTCCTCCTTCCGTACGTTAAAATGCCGTCATAACAGGGCCGCACCCACTGCATCTTTCTTATACGGTACTTTAAAGACTTGGCAGCTGTTTCACTTTTTCTTTTTAGCCCTGCGGATAAGGCGCACCAGCTCCTCTGAAGGGCTCATGATAACCCAGTGCTCCTCATCCTTTGGTCCCCAGCGAATGGCCAAAAGGTTACTTGTAGTTATGGCCGCCCGTAACTTAGGGCCTTTAGGTAAGTTCCGCCCACCAGGGCAGGAACGTATTTCCCAGATTTCTGCCACCGGAATACTCGCTCCCCGCCAGGCCTGGCGCACCCTGAGCACCCCTTCATCCAAGGTATACACGGTCAACGCCCGTTGCAGAAGATCGAGTAGGAGGGCAAAGGCGAGCGAACCCCACAGCACAAAGGCAAACTCCGAAGCGCGGCTACGCCAGGCCTGCCAGAAAAGCAGCACCAACAAGACATAATTGAGAAGGTGCGCCGCGCTTCGGTTTTCCGCCAAGAACACCGGATACTCTCGCTTCACTTTTCTCCCCCCTGGTGTACATCCTGCGCCGGCATCTGGCCTTTCTTCGAGTAATTAGTTTCGCCTTTGAGAAAGAAGATCCCTGCCGGGAGGAACATTTCTTTTTTGGGGACCAAAGAAGTAAGCTTTATTTCCGCTGCCGCCAAGGCCAAAGGCCCTCACCGGACAAACAGGACCAACCTTAACTACAGGGCATTGGGCGACCATTAGCCACCCCTGGAACAAAAAATACCCTCTCGTCGTCATTACTTGCAGCAACAGCACCGAGGAGGAAGGGATTATGATCTCAAAGTACAAACAAAAGATCGCATTGGGTGCAGCCGCCTTGCTTCTCACCCTGGCCCTCTCCGGATGCACCGGCAAGCCGGGCAGACCTCCTGGTCAGACGGGAGGAGAGGGACCGGGAAAGGAAGCTTCGCCCCATCCCACCGTGAATGCCCCGGCCACTGTTGAGGAAGTGGTGAGACTTGATCTTCCACCCGGCCCCACAGGTTACGTGGAGCACGCCCTTTCCCCGGACGGCCGGTGGGCGGCAGTAATCTCTACGCAGGATGGAAAAAAGACCGAGCTCTGGCTTTACTCGGTAGACCAGGGAGAAGGAAGGGTCATTGCCAGTGTAAGTGAAGAAGACTACCGGGCCGGACGCCTGTGGCTTCGCCCGCTCGGCTGGACCCAAGACAACGAGCTCGTCTTTGCCCGTCAGGGCACCCAGCCGGAAGGAACGCACAAAGGCCAGCGCGGTTTAGTTTTCTTTTCCGTACAGGCCGGCGACCCGCATGATCCTCCCCAAGAGGTGGCGTGGCTGCCGACCGGCACCTCTCATGTTAACGAGGTGTACCCGGACCTTGACCGTGGCCGGGTTTTCGTCCACGCCGGCAAGGCGATCTGGCGGGTATCCTTGGACGGCAGCGAGCCATCGGCCCTGCGCCAGAACCTCCCCAGCTATGATGGGCTCTTATACCCCCGACTGTCGCCTGACGGTAGGTATTTTGTTTATGAACTCTGGGAACCCGAGCAGAGCGGCATCTACGTTTTGGACACCGCTACCGGTACCGAAACCTGCCTGGCTCCGCGCGAGGAGACCATGAGCTTTGCTCCCAGGTGGTCGCCGGACGGCCGTTATCTGGCCTATTACACGGCAAACGAGAAAAAAGACACTTCCAACCCCTACGATAAATACGATATTATCCTCGGAGAAGACGCACCTTTTCCCATTGCCGCGGCCATCCAGATTGCCTCGCCAGACGGTAAAAACAAGATTCAACTTTCCATCCCCGACCAGAAGCTCGGTTACTTTACGTGGTCCGAAGATGGACGCCATCTGGCCTTTGCCGCCGGCGAAGTATTCAGCGTGCCAGGTCAGCCGGTACCGACTTGGGCTTTTAAAAACGCTTCCCTTTGGGTGGCCGATGTTGAAGGGCAACTCACTAAGGTAGCGGATCTCGGCGAGAGCCCGTTAGCCATCATCTCCCTTCCGGCAGTTTTCCCGGGAGTGCCGGCAGTCTATTTCCTCACCCAGGAAGAAAAAGTCAATGCCCTCTGGCTGGCCCGGGCAGGTGAAGAGCCGCGCCGTCTGGAGCCGCCGGAAGAGATGACGGGTTACTGGTCCGGCTTCCCTGGAGTCTCTTTTGGTGAAAACCTCTTTCTAACCTTTCTCGCTGTCGACTACGACCCGGCCGTTAGCCACAAATTGGTGCAAGTCTGGTACGACCAGGTCTTGCCTGTGACCGAAGGTGGAGTAGCCAGTTTTTTGGCGGGTCGAAGCGGCCGGCGCCTGGCCTACCTCCAAGAAGATACTGAGAATAATCAAGCCAAACTCATCGTCTTCGAACTAGAGGAATAAAAGGCCATCTTCTTCGCTAGGCCTGCTGAGAGCTCCACTTCGAGTACCCGACAAAGCTGTTATTGACATCTAAGCCCCCCAGATTTAGAGTAAACGGTAGAGTAAAAACAGCACAGGGGAGAGATGGAGGTGCCACGGCCTAAAAAACTTCGCCGCGTGGAGTTTCTTCCCGCCGTGATGGTCTTTAAACCGGCAGGTGTGCGCCGTTGCAACCTGGAAGAAGTAGTGCTCACCGTAGAGGAACTCGAAGCCATCCGGTTGAAGGACGGAGAAGGACTAGAGCAGGAAGAGTGTGCCGCACGCATGCAGATCTCCCGTCCTACTTTTCAACGTATCCTTACCTCCGCCCGGGCCAAGGTGGCCCGCATGCTTACTGCCGGGTTGGCCCTGCGGGTGGAGGGTGGGACGTACGAACTCGCAGGACGGGGCCGGCGGTGCCGCCGTTGTCACGGCGAGTTTCTCGCACCCGCGCACCCTGCCTCCCCTGCTGAAGATGCCCTGTGCCCTAAGTGCCGGGATGAAGAAAGCGCGAACTCTTGACAGTTCCCGTTTTCCGTGTTAATATTCATGGCAACAAGTGAATAGCGGCAAGCTCTTATCCAGAGAGGTGGAGGGACTGGCCCTGTGAAACCTCGGCAACCAGCCGCTCATGCGCGGCCCGGTGCCAATTCCAGCAGGACAAGAGTTGTTGTCCTGGCAGATGAGAGTGCGGAATCATTACCCCTCCGTCTGTCGGAGGGGTTTTTGTTGCCTAAGGAGGGTGAGAGAATGGTCGAGGTAAAGCACCTTACCAAAGTGTACACGACACCAACCGGAAAGGTAACGGCGCTAGCGGATGTCTCGTTTAGCGTGGCGAAGGGCGAAATTTTCGGCGTGATGGGCCTCTCCGGCGCCGGCAAAAGCACCCTAATCCGCTGCCTGAATTTCCTGGAACGACCCACCAGCGGCGAAGTTTGGATTGAAGGGAAGAACCTGGCGACGCTAGACCGGCGCGAACTGGCCCGCGCCCGCCAAGGCATCGGTATGATCTTCCAGCACTTTAATCTCCTTAAGCTAAGGACGGTGGCGCAGAACGTGGCTTTTCCGCTGGAGATCGTGGGGGAACGCCCGGAGGCTATTCGAGCACGCGTGCGGGAACTCCTGGACCTGGTGGGGCTGGCAGACAAGGCCAACGCCTACCCCCACCAGCTCTCCGGCGGCCAAAAGCAGCGGGTGGGAATTGCCCGCGCGCTGGCCTGCCGTCCGCGCCTGCTGCTCTCGGATGAAGCCACTTCGGCTCTTGATCCAGAAACCACCCAGTCCATCCTCGCCCTCCTCAAGGAAATTAACCGCAACCTCGGGGTTACCATTATCCTCATCACCCATGAGCTGGCGGTTATCCGGGCCGTGTGCGACCGCGTGGCTGTGCTGGAGGGCGGCCGCCTGGTGGAAGTGGGGCCGGTGGCTGAGGTATTCAGCCGCCCGCGGGCACTGGCTACGCGCCGGTTAATCGCCATGTCCGGGTTGGTACCGGCGCGGCCCGAACTTGCGTCCGCAACAGTAGGGGTGGTTTAGCATGCGCGAACTTTTTGCCGATGCCGCCCTGCAGCGCCTCATTCTTCAGGCAACAGCGGAAACCCTTTACATGGTTGGGTTTTCGCTGGCCATCGCCCTCGCCTGCGGCGTTCCGCTGGGCGTATTCTTGGTGGTGACGGCGCCGGAGCATATCCTGCCTCAACCGAAGCTGAATGCCGCTCTAAGCAGCGTGGTCAATGCCGGGCGGTCCATTCCCTTTGTCATCCTTCTTTTTCTCCTTATGCCGGTTACAAAACTTCTAGTCGGGGTTTCCATAGGAACTCGTGGAGCCATTGTCCCTCTGGCGGTAGCGGCCATCCCTTTTGTGGCCCGGGTAGTGGAAAGCTCTCTTAAAGAAATAGACCCGGGAGTCATCGAAGCCGCCCAGGCCATGGGCGCCTCGCCCGCCCAGATCGTCTTCAAGGTGCTCCTGCCGGAGGCCCTACCGGGGCTGCTTTTAGGTTTTACCTTGACGGCCATCAATCTCGTCGGCTACTCGGCCATGGCCGGAGCCATTGGAGGAGGTGGTTTAGGGGATATTGCCATCCGTTACGGCTACCAGAGATTCCGTGACGACGTCCTTTTCGAAACCGTCATTATCTTAATTGCCCTAGTTCAGGCCACCCAATCGTTCGGCAATTGGCTGGCCAGGAGGGCGGCCAAAGATCAAAGGAGGTTAAGCGCATGAAAAAGCAGATTGCCCTTATCTTGAGCAGCGTTCTTCTTATCATCAGCCTTGCCGCCTGTTCCCCGGTGAAGCCCGAGTCAAACAACTCCGGCTCTAACGAATCCACTGCCCAGCCCAGCGTCACCCTAAAAGTCGGTGCTACCACCGTGCCCCATGCCGAAGTACTGAACTTTATCAAGCCGGCCCTGGCCAAAGAAGGTATTAACCTCGACGTTAAAGAGTTCAGCGACTACACCCAGCTTAACCCGGCCCTGGTGTCCAAAGAGCTTGACGCCAATTACTTCCAGCACATCCCGTACCTGGAGAGCTTCAATCAAGGCACGGGAAACAACCTGGTCGCCATTGCCCGCGTCCACATCGAGCCTATGGGCATCTATTCCAAGAAGGTAAAGGACCTGTCTTCTGTGCCGCAGGGGGCAACCGTGGCCATCCCTAACGATGCCACCAACGGCGGCCGGGCCCTTCTCCTACTCCAAAGTGCCGGGCTCATCAAGCTCAAGGATGGAGCCGGGATCACGGCAACGCCGCTCGACATTGCCGACAACCCCAAAGGCCTTAAGATCCGGGAGTTGGATGCGGCCTCTCTCCCGCGCACGCTGGACGATGTCGACCTGGCCGTGATCAACACCAACTATGCTCTGGAAGCCAAACTCGTACCCACCAAGGATGCCCTCTTTATTGAAGACAAGAACTCTCCTTACGTAAACGTTCTCGTGGTGCGCCCCGAGGACAAAGACAAGGAACCGCTCAAAAAGCTTGCCGCCGCCCTGAACACGCCGGAGGTCAAGAAGTTCATCGAGGAAAAGTACCAAGGCGCCGTAGTGCCGGCGTTCTAACCCGGCAAAGCCCGTCTCCTTTTTTAGCGGCCGGCCTTGTCGATTCCCGCGAAGCTTTGCGGGATAGACGAGGCCGGCCTTACTTGTCTCGGGCCACCGGGCGAGGTAGAGAAATGCCGGGTCAAGGTTAAACTAAGGCCGGGTGATGAGCACATGGAACTTGAGCTTACCCCTCATCAGGTCTTGCGCCGGCGCCTCTGGCGCGGAGCAACTCGCGCGGTCCTCCGGGGAAACCTGAAAGAGGAGCTCCCGGCCCTCGTCAACACCGCCACAGCGTTTTTGCTGGAACGGGGGCTTGAAGTCCAGGACCCGGCGCGTGCAGCAGAGGGCCTCGTGCGCTGCGCGCTGGGGCTCGTCCCGGAACCCGAAGAAAAAGAATCCTTCGCCGAGACGGCGGAGGCGGCCCTGGAAAACGGCGCCCTGGCAGGCCCCCCCATAGTAGCCGTGCCCGGCGCCTGCCGCTCCTGCCGCGACGTAGAATGCGCCGCGGAGCTCGCCTGCATCACCGGCGCCATAAAAAAAGGGCCGGGAAACACCGTCCGGATCGATAACGGGCGTTGTCTAAACTGCGGCCTCTGCATCGGCGCCTGCCGGGCCGCCGCCCTCTCCGATAGGGCTGAAGTGGTGCAGGTCGCACGCCTGCTGCTGGACGGTGAAAGGCCGGTGGTGGCGGTGGTCGCTCCTTCCTTTGCCGGTCAGTTCGGCCCGGATGTGTTCGGAGAAGAGGTGGCCATGGCCCTTAGGCAGTTCGGCTTTGCCGCCGTGGTAGAAGTGGCGCTGGGTGCCGATGTGATTACCATTAAAGAGGCCGAAGAGTACATCCGCCGCATGGAACAAGGCGACCCCTTTATGATCACGTCCTGCTGTTGCCCGCCCTTTATTCGCCTGGTGCAGAAGTTCCGGCCGCGCCTCGCTCATCTCATTTCCGATTCGGTGTCCCCCATGATCGCCATCGGCCGCCTGGTAAAGGCCGAACACCCCGGCACCCGCGTGGTCTTCATCGGCCCTTGTATCGCCAAGAAATCCGAGGCGCGCCAGCCGGAACTTACCGATGCCGTAGACTACGTTCTCACCTTCGAAGAAGCGGCAGCCATGCTGGAAGCAGGCGGAATCCAGGTACCGCGCCGAGCAGATGCCCCGCCCCTTAGGGATGCCAGCCACGACGGGCGCATCTACGGGCACACCGGCGGCGTCACCGACGCCATCATCCGGAGCATCCGGAAGCTTAGGCCCGATATTCCTGTTTTCGCCCGGCAGGGCAACGGCATCAAGGAATGCCGCGACCTCTTAAATGAGGCTGAAGCCGGCCGGCTTAAGGCAACCTTCTTGGAAGGCATGGCCTGCCCGGGCGGCTGCGTGGGCGGACCGGGGAAGCTCATCCCGCCGGAAGTGGGCCGGCGGGAGGTAGACGAGTTCGCCGCCGAGGCCGC
>JASKLG010000038.1 GCA_030153805.1 Bacillota bacterium
GGCCCAGGCCCTGGCGGCGGAGCTAGGCGGTACGGACGTGCGGGAGCATCCGCACGTTAAAGTATGGCGGGAGGCGTTCCAGAAGCTGGGGCTCAATCCGAACAAATTCCCTAGCTCCATCGAGGCGCTGGCCAAGCGGACGGCCAAGAAGCCGGAACTTCCGACAATAAACAAAGTCGTGGACTTGGTGAACGCCCTCTCGCTTAAGTATCTGCTCCCCATGGGCGCCCATGACATGGAGGTCCTGCCGGGCGACATCGAGATTCGGCTTACCAGGGAAGGGGACATCTTTATTCCCTTCGGAGCCACTGAACCCGAACCGGTGGACGAGGGTGAGGTGGTGTACGCCACTGGAAACCATATCCGCACGCGCAAGTGGGTCTGGCGCCAGGGCGAAAAGGCCAAGGTGGTGCCGGAGAGCCGTACGCTTTTCTTCCCCATCGATGCTTTTTACGGCGTGACGGACAAGGCGGCACAGGCGGCACGGGCAGAACTTGCTGCGCTCCTCCAAGAGTACTGCGGGGCCCGGACGCGCGAGTTGTGGGTGGACAAGGATACGCCAAGCGTTGAGCTCCTTTGACCTCCCCGGGAAAGAGTACCGGACAATAGGTCCGGGGGCGGTGAAGCGCCGGCCCGGCATCTTAAGGCGAGGGTTGCGCGATGAAAATGAAAGAGACGGCACGTCACCGTCTCTTTTCTCTTTTCTTTTCCTAGCGGAAGTTGTTATTTTCTTACTCGCCCTGTACTTTGGCCACAGCAGGGCAGTTATTGCTCTGCTAGTGCCGCGTAAGCCGTCTTACCCACCCAACGGTTAGCGAGGAGTGGGTGAAGTTGCATGTTCCGCACGGGTTCCCGGCGCTGCTTTCGGAGGGAGAGAGCAGGCTCCTCCTGTGTGCCGCACCCAAAAGGCATCTGCTACAAGCAGCAGGCCTGTGACGAGGAAGATCGAGCGCAGGCCGAAGAGGGAAGCCAGTGCGCCTCCGGCGAGGGGACCGACAAGGTTCCCGAGAGCTACGGCGCTAGAGGTAATGCCGTAGGCACGACCCCTTAACTCGGGCGCGACCAGCGTGCCGGTAAGGGCGTTGGCGCAGGGGATAATGCCGCCTAAGAAGATGCCCAGCAGCGCCCGCAGAAGCAGCAGCTGCCAGGGCGACCGCACCAGCGCCTGGGGAAGGTAGAAGATGCCGGCCCCGAGGAGCGTGAGAAAGAGAAGGCGGCCGTGCCCTACGGAGTCTCCCCGCCGGCCGAGGAAGGGCGAAGCCAACACGTTGGCCAGGCCGGTAGCGGCGAAGATGATGCCTACCATCAGGGTAAGATGTTCAGCGTCCGGTTGGAGTGATTTCACGTAAACGGTCAGGATCGGTTCCACTATTTGAATGGAAAACTGGGCGAGAAGCAGCACCACGAACATCTGGAGCAGCCCCAGATTAGTTCCGACGAGCTTCATGTCGGCCAGGAGTCCGCCGGAGCTCGACTGCGGAGAGCGGACAAAGGTCTCCTTGACCAAAAGGAGGACAAGGAGGAAGGAGAGAAAAACCATCCCGCCGGTGACGCGGAAAAGCGTGCGAAAACTCATGACCTCGCCGAGGAAACCGCCCACCAGGGGACCGACCACCGTGCCGGCCACCTGGCCCGTTTGGAGGAGCCCAAGGGCGTAGCCTAGGTGCTCGTCCGGTGTACCTGTGGCGACGATGGCTACGGAGGCGGCGATGAAGCCGCTCAGGCACCCCATCAGAATACGCGCCAGGAGGAGCTGCCAGACAGACGTGGTGTAGCTCATGAGGTAATTAAAGACGGCTACGGACAGAAAGGAACGCAGGGCCATCAGCTTGCGGCCGTAGCGGTCGGCCAGCGAACCCCAGAGCGGGGAGAAGACGGCCTGCATGAGGAAGTTGCCGGAAAAGAGCAGGGCGGACCACAAAGCTACGGCATCCTGGTCGGTAACGCCCAGCTCTTCAACGTAAAGCGGCAGGAAGGGCATGATGAGAGTGGTGGCCATCATGCCGAAAAAGAGCGCCGTCCAAAGCACGTAAAGGTTACGTCGCCAGTACATAAATCCTTCTCCTTAAGCGCTGATCTCGACGATCTCGCCGCCGGTAATTTTCGCGAGCTGCTCCAGGGTAACGGGCACCGCGGAGTGCGGCGTACCAGCGGCTGCATAAACGACCGGAAAGCGAGCCAGGCTCTGATCCAGGAGTACCCTCAGGGGCCGCGGCAGTGCAAACGGGCACACCCCTCCCACGGGGTAACCCGTAATTTCCCTAACTTCCTCGGCGGTTGCTAAGCGGGGCTTGCCGCCTACTACTCGTTTGAGGGCTCCGAGCTTGATCTTCACGTCGCCGGCGGCGACGACCATTACGTATTCCTCACCCACGCGAAAGAGGAGTGACTTGGCGATCTGGCCAACTTCTTTGCCTAGGGCTGCGGCGGCTGCTTCCGCGGTAGCCGTGTCAGAGGGCGTGGCAATCACTTTAAGCCCGAGCCCGAAACGGTCGAGCCAGGCTTGAACGCGTTCGTGCGGGTCCACTTTATCCAAACCTCCCGGGTTATCTTTACCTAATCTTAACGCTGTAACGGAGAAAAAGCAACTCTTGTCTCCGATAAGGGCCAGGGAAAAGGAGAAACTTACCAGCGCTGCTAGATAGGATTTTCCTCTCCCGGAAACGAAACCTATAGTAGTTAAAGTCTGCATAGGGAGGAAGCAAATTGCTTGCCAAGAAGTACTTGGCACTCGTTCTAGCGCTGGTGTTCGTTCTGGTCTATACCGGTAACGGAGCCGCGGCGACTGATGTGATCTTCAGCGCAAAAAAGGCCGAACCGGTCGCACCGGGGGTTACGTATGAGTCCATCTGGGAGTTTACACCGGCCGGCTGGCTCAGAATTCACCTCATCCGGGCGGACCTTACGCGAAGTGATGTGCAGGCAGACCTGCTCCTTTCGGCAGGAGGACTGGCCAGCGGCGAGCGCCTAAGCCAAATGGCCCAGCGGGCAGGAGCGGTGGCGGCCATCAACGGCGATTTCTTTTTCGGGCGTGGTTTCGGCACGCCTATCGGGCCGGTGGTGAAAGACGGCGAACTTCTTTCTAGCCCTTCCCGGCGAGACCTGGCCAGCTTCGGGCTGCACCGGGATGGAACGTCTTTCCTCGGGTATTGGACCTTCCAGGGTAGTGTCGTTGCCGGCGACGGCACGAGCTTCCCCCTGGCCGGCTTTAACAAACCGGGGGAGAGCTACCAGCAGCTCTATGCCTACGATTTCCACTGGGGAAAGAC
Organism: Bacillota bacterium; assembly: GCA_030153805.1. Classification (GTDB taxonomy): domain Bacteria; phylum Bacillota; class DTU030; order DUMP01; family DUMP01; genus DUMP01. The sequence continues at coordinate 3,270 of JASKLG010000038.1, forward strand.
GACACCTTCCGGCATAACCCAGGGGAGCCTGGCGGCGGTGGTGAGCAGCGGCCAGGTGGTTTCTCTGAGTCCGGCAGAAACGGGAGTGCCTATCCCGGACGGATCTACGGTACTTGTTGGGGCGGGCCCGGCGGCCGAATTTCTGGCGACCCATCTTCCGGTGGGGAGCAGGGTAGAGATAAACATGAGCACCACGCCTGCTTGGCAGGAACTGGCCTGGGCCCTGGGTGGCGGTACGGTACTCGTTGAGAACGGCCAGATTGCTCCTTTTACCCATGAGGTGAAAGGGATAAGCCCCCGGAGTGCCGTAGGCGTTACGCGGGATGGGCGAGAGCTCCTGCTCGTGGCCGTGGACGGGCGCCAGGAAGAGAGCCGCGGGTTAACACAGGCCGAGTGGGCGGCCTTGCTGCTTAAGCTGGGCGCATATCAGGCCCTTAACCTGGACGGGGGTGGTTCGACGACCGTCGTTGCCCGCCTGCCGGGTGAAACTTACGCGGGATTGGTTAACCGCCCCTCAGAAGGTGTGGAGCGTTCTATAGGGAACGGTATTGGTCTTTTTAGTTCCGCGCCGCGCGGCGAGCTGGCCGGGCTCGTTCTGTCCGCGGAAGATACCAATATACCACTCAAAGGCCGGCGGGCTATTACGGTAAAGGGCTTCGATACGGCTTACAACCCGGTTGCGGTGGACAAAACGGAAGTCACCTGGAGCGTTGAACCGGCGAGCCTTGGCACCATAAAAGATGGTATCTTCTTTGCTGAAGCCAGCGGTCAGGGAAAGATCAAAGCCCGTTTGGGCGCGGTTAGTGGTGAGCTTCCCATACGCGTCACCGGGCCTGCCTACCGCCTGGAACCGGCTCCAGAGCAACTCGCCCTCTCTCCGGATCAAGAGGTTACATTGCAGGTGTACGTCCGCGATGCTCAGGGCTTTCGCGCCCTTGTGGACCCGGGCGACGTTAGCTGGCGTGTTTTAGAAGAGGTGGGTACCATCTCGGCCGGCAAATTCAAGGCCGCTCCCGGCGCGGCCAGTGGGGCGCTAGAAGCACAGTTCGGCGACCTTGCGGCGCGCATTCTGGTTAGCGTTGGCGAGACCGAAAAGCCCCTTCTTTACTTTGAACTCATAAGAGGCATGTCCTTTGCCGCTTACCCGGCGGAAGTCAAAGGCGACATTGCCCTGGCTACTTTTCCGGAACCTTTTTACGGCCATAACCATTCCCTGCGCCTCGACTATGATTTTACGGCCGGCAACGGGACGCGGGCGGCCTACTTAGTCTTTGAACCGGAGCTGGCCCTGCCCTCCCTGGCCCAGAAACTGGCGCTCTGGGTGTATGGCGACGGACAGGGACACTGGCTCCGGGCCTTGGTGGCGGATAAGCGCGGGCGCGAATTTCCTGTGGACCTGGCCCGCCGGGTAGACTGGAACGGTTGGCAGAGGGTTGAGGGGCTGCTCCCGTCCGGTGAGGGACCGTACACGCTAAAGCGTATCTACCTGGTTGAACCGGATCCGTCCAAACGGGATGCAGGCCGTATTTACCTGGACGATCTTACGGTAGTTGCCGCCCTTCCGTTTAGGGAAGAACTGGCCTCTCCGCTGCGCCCCTTGCCGGATCCTTATTACGTCAAATCCGCGCCGTCCTTCGGCGAACGCTTCATTGTAGCGGGAGCACTTCCGGCTGCACCAGAAGGTATAAAGTGGTTGGCCGACCTGAAAGCAGCGATTAAAAAATACAAGGCAGCCTTTGTAGTAACCCTTGCTCCTCTTGGCGAAAATGAGCGTGCCGCTTGGGAGAAGGCTTTAGGTGTTCCGGTTAAGAGCACAGGGACAGGTGAACGCTGGGATGCCGGCTCAGCGAGTTTTTACACCCTAAAGGCTACAGGTGGCACCTTGGTTCAAAATGGGGCTGACGAGTGGCAGTGGTTGCAGGCAGACCTCGCCCAGCTAAAGGGCAAAAGGCAGGTATTTGTCTTCATTGATCACTACCCCTTCGTCGGAATAGAAGGTGGTTTTACCAGCCGCCCGGAGGCAGAACTTCTCCGCCGTCGGCTGCGTGAGACCGGAGAACGGCTCGACGCTCTTGTTTGGACGTTTAGTCCCGGTGTGTTCAGCGAAAGTACATGGGAAGACGGTGTGCGCTACCAGCGCCTAGGCGCAGCAGCAGCTGACGAGCCTCCACGCATGGCACTCGTTGCCGTAAGCGGAAGTAAGGTGAATTATACCGGTTTGAAACTTCAGTAGCGTTGTAACCTGCGAGCTCTGAAGGCCGTCTTTCGGAGCTCGCTTTTTATTGATTTTAATCCAGGGCGAAGTTTGATATGTGAGATATAATAATAGTAACGGACCCGAAGGGGGACAAGCCTTGCAAGTTTTTTCTGAGCGAGTACTGGCCATTTTCTTCCTTACGGCGGTGATTCATGCGATAGATACCCTCTCCTATTCCGTACGCATTGCCGGCATACGTACGAAGCGCTTGGCGCTGGCCCTCTCCCTTTTTAACATTATCGTCTTGGTTTCGCGCACGGCCAACATGGTACAGGCACCGCTTTTAGGTTCCGTGGTCGACCGTGCCATTAACACACATGATCTTGCGCCCCTACCCTGGGTTTTCCGCTTCATCATCTTAGCCGCCACGGTGGGGAGCCTGCTCGGTGCGGCCCTTATTCCTACTTTTGTAAACGTATTCGTACGCGCCATTCGACACCTGGAGACGGCCGGCTCTGTGCCGCGGCTTCTCTACCATGGGATTTCCCGGCAGGGCGTGCGGGTCGTGAGAGCGAGTGTTACCGTTCCACATGTAACCCGAGCCAGGCGTCACCTGGAAATAGGCGACCTGCCGCGCCTCTTTCTCATCCTCAACGTCTTCATTACAGCCGTTTATACCATCGGCGTCCTCGCTTCCATTTACGGCGGGGTTCTCCTTCCGGCGTATCGTCTTACCGCTAGCCAGCTTTCTGGCCTTATAAACGGAGGGGCGACTATTCTGTATGCCCTCATGGTAGATCCTCAGGCCGCCCTGATTACCGACCAGGCCTTACAAAATCAGCGCCCGGCGAGGCAGGTAAGTAGCATGGTCGTTTTTCTGGTGCTGGGCAAAGTGATGGGGACGCTCCTCGGCCAGCTTTTGTTCCTCCCGGCGGCCGAGCTCGTTGTTGCAGCCACGCGCCTTCTTGCCCATTAGGAATAAGCTACGCTGTCTTAATAAAAGAGGTATGCCTAACTTCTGCAGCGAATATTATGTTGAAACGAACCGGGTTGGCTGTAGTTCCCCTTCGTACCCAATAGAAATCACATACACTCTGGGGGTAGGCAAAACGGCGTATACAGGGAATGTAGTTGCGGCTAATACCGGCCCGTGGTCCCGGGCAGACATTGACTTAAGTTGCACTTTTGTGTATGGTGAAAGAAGGTAAAGATAGTGGAAGAAAAGCGAGAGGAGGTATCTTATGCCCCTTTTCTTTCCCTATTACTACGACCCTTATATCATCGTCGTTCTCCCGGCCATCCTACTCGCCATGTACGCGCAGTTCAAAGTGCAGGCCACCTTCCAAAGGTACCTTTCCGTGCCGGCGGCGAGCGGCATGACGGGGGCGGAAGTGGCACGGGAACTCCTTCGCAGCCAAGGGTTAACCTCTGTGCGCGTTGAGGCCATACCCGGCACCTTAACCGACCATTACGACCCGCGTACCCGTACCTTGAGGCTGTCGCAGCAGGTCTTTTATGGAAACTCGCTGGCTGCGCTGGGAGTAGCCGCGCACGAGGCCGGGCATGCCCTTCAACATGCCACCGATTACGTGCCGCTGGGCGTACGCACCAGCCTGGTTCCGGCCGCCAACATCGGTTCGCAGCTAGGTCTACCGCTGGCGCTTTTCGGTTTCTTCTTCCAAAGCGGGTTTATGCTCCAGTTGGGGATTATTCTCTTTAGTGCTGCGGTCCTTTTCCAGTTGGTAACGCTTCCGGTGGAATACAACGCCAGCGCTCGTGCCCTTTCCCTTTTAGAGGGGCAGGGCATCCTGGCCCGGCAGGAGGTTGCTGGAGCACGGGCGGTGCTCAGCGCGGCTGCGCTGACCTATGTGGCCGCTACGCTTACGGCGGTGTTACAGCTGGTACGCCTGCTTCTCCTGGCCGGCTTCTTAGGACGGCGCAACGACTGAGAAAGACAAGCGGACCACCCGAGCGGGTGGTCCTTACTTTTCGCTCCGCTTGGTGCTCCCCTAGCTGCGCATCATCTGTTGACCGCAGCACACACCAGGCGTAGACGAAGTGCGGCCACAGTTAGGGCAGGTGTAACTCGACTGGATGTTCATAGGCTGGCCGTGGCAGTAGTCGGGCAGGCGGGATCGGCGGCCACAGACGCTACAGACGTAGGTCATACTTACCTTCACCTCCAAAGAATCCTTTTGTAACATAGCTTGCCCGAAAAAGCCAAAATTCAGCCTTCTGCAAGAAGGCTTTACCAAACTAGGCGAAGAAAGACTAATTACGCCATGGGCAAATTGACGCTTATAGAGGGAAGGTGATAAGGTCTTGCTTAAGGCGTTGACCTGCGATTTCTGGAACACCTTGGTACGTGAGAAAGAATTTGAAACTACCGGGCGGGTAGTCGTGGAGCGGCTGACGCGGATCCTGCGCGCACACGGACAGGAAAGGACGCCGGCGCAAGTAGAGGCGGCCGTTAGCGCCTGCCGGGAGCTGGTAATGGCCGGTCAGGTACAAGAAGGCCGCGAGATGCCGCCTGAAGAACAGCTCCCCTGGATCTTCCGGCAACTAGAGGTAAAGGAGACACCAGGGCTCTTTCGCGCGGCCTATGAGGCATACACTACTGCCTCCTTGGAGGAAATGCCCGAACCGGTCCCGGGAATAACGGCGGTCCTGCCGAAACTGGTGGGCCGGTTAAAGCTTGCAGTAATTTGCAACACCGGGCGCACGCCTGGACGTACGGCCCGGATTATTTTAGAGCGTTTGGGCCTGGCAAAATATTTTTCTCACCTGACTTTTTCCAATGAGGTGGGGGTGGCCAAACCACACCCGGAAATATTCCGGCATGCCCTCGGTGCACTGGGCTTGGAGGCGACCGAGGTGGCCCACATTGGGGATGACCCGCGCACAGACGTAAAAGGAGCCCGGGCGGCGGGAATGTACGCGCTTTGGTTTAACCCGACCGGTCGCCCCGACAAGGTGTGCTGTGACTTGGAAATACGGCGCTGGGAAGATATTTTACCCTGGGTAGACGAGCAAGTTGGCAGGGGTTAGGCGGCCGGAAGTAACCGGAAATAGGCGGAGGTTCCGGCAGGAATATCCAGGTTGATGCCGAATACAATTTACCGGGATGAAAACGAATTTCAGCATGAGAAAGGGAGTGTAGGAAGTGCTGACGCTCAAGAAAGAGTACCGAGAACTGGCTCCTTCCGAGCGAGTTCTCCTGGGGCCGGGGCCGAGCGGGGTGGACCCGCGGGTGCTCAGAGCCATGAGCACGCCGCTTTTGGGCCACCTGGACCCAGAATTCCTCGAGATTATGAACGAAACTGGAGAACTTCTGCGTTACGTCTTTCAAACGTCAAACACGCTTACTCTGGCCATGTCCGGTACGGGCAGTGCAGGAATGGACACGATTCTCTCCAATCTGCTCGAGCCAGGCGATAAGGCCATTATTGCCGTCTGCGGCGTCTTCGGCGAGCGCATGGTGGACATTGCGCTAAGAAACGGCGCCGAGGTGAAGGTGATACAGGGCGAGTGGGGCCGCATCGTTGAGCCGGAAGCGGTAGAAGCGGCTTTCCGGGAGGTGCCGCAGGCGAAGCTCCTGGCGGTGGTGCATGCGGAAACGTCCACCGGTGTCCTCCAACCGCTCACCGATCTGGCAGCTGTTGCCCACCGTTACGGTGCCCTATTGGTGGTGGACTGTGTGACTTCGCTGGGTGGGGCACCCGTCCTCATTGACGAGTGGGGCGTGGATGCTGCGTACAGCGGCACCCAAAAATGCCTGAGCTGCCCCCCGGGGCTTGCGCCCGTAACTCTGAACGATAAGGCGCGGGCCGTCCTTCACCGGCGCAAGAGCAAAGTGCCCAGCTGGTACTTGGATCTTACCATGATCGAACGTTATTGGGGCCAGGAGCGCTTCTACCACCATACGGCACCCATTAGCATGGTCTACGCTCTGCGGGAAGCATTGCGCATTATTGCCGAAGAAGGGCTGGAGGCCCGCTGGGCGCGTCATGAACTGAATGCCCGTGCTTTTCTAGCCGGCTGCGAAGCTATAGGCCTTAAGCCTTTCGCTCAAGAAGGCCATCGCCTGCCCAGCCTTATTACCCTCCGCATTCCAGAAGGTATAGACGATGTGGCAGTACGCCAGTTCCTGCTGCGCGAGTACAAGATTGAAATTGGTGGCGGATTGGGCCCGGTGAAGGGGCAGATCTGGCGCGTGGGTCTCATGGGTTACAACTCGAATCGTTTAAATGTTACCCTAGCACTTACCGCCCTGGCTGAGGCACTAAAGGCGCAGGGTTACCAGGCCTCTGCCGCTGCTGCGCTGGAGGCTGCCGATAAAGTCTACACAGGGCAAGAATAGGCAATAACTGGGCAGTCTGCGTAAGCACGGGATTTGTTTCTGCATGTCCGCCGCTGTGAAACGCCAGTACATCATTAGCTTTCACCGAAAAGAAATGAGGGACGGAAGTAGCAGGCTTCCGTCCCTCATAAAGTTTATGGGTTTCAGGTCGAAGAGATGATCAAGCGCTTTGGGCCGGCGCGCTGGTGCGCGAGCGGAACACCTGGCTGGTTACGGCTCCTGCTACCAGAGTGAGCCCGATGAGGTCGCTTGCCACGCCGGGGACCATGAGACCGAGAGCACCGCCGATGAAGAGCAGCCGCTCGAGAAGAGTGGTGGTGCGGAGGAAAAACCCTTCGGCCCCAATACCGAGAGAGGTTACTCCGATGATTGAAGTGACGACGGCCAGAAGCAGCTCAGGGATGTTTTGCGTTTGGAGCAGCAGGACCGGTGAGTAGACAAAGAGGTAGGGGATTATGAAGCCGGCAATGGCCAGGCGCACTGCCGTCCACCCGGTGCGGCTTGGGTTTGCTCCGGCAATGCCGGCTCCGGCATAGGCCGCCAAAGCCACCGGTGGAGTAAGGTTGGCCAGGCAGGCGTAGTAGAAAACGAACAAGTGGGCCGCCAGAGGAGGTACGCCGATCTTAATTAAAGCCGGTGCCGCTACGGTGGCTGCTACGATATAACAGGCAGTGGTGGGAAGGCCCATGCCGAGGATAATGCACAGCACCATCGTGAGGACCATGGTGAAGAAGAGATTGCCACCGGCCAGGGTCAGGATGTTTTCTCCGATAGTAAGGCCCAGACCGGTCAAGGTAACGATCCCGACGATAAAGCCGACCACGGCGCAGGCAATGGCTACGGTTATGGCTTCCCGGGCTCCACCTTCCATGGCCCGCAAGAACCCGCTAAGAGTCAAACGCGTGTCTTTATGCAGCCAGCTGGCCAGCACTGTGATCACTGTGCCCCAAAAGGCGGCGAAAAGAGGTGTCTTACCGCTCAGCAACAGGTACACAATAGAGATAAGTGGAATAGTAAGGTGCCAGCGGCTTCTCAAAACCCGTTTCACGTCGGGTAGCTCGTTACGGGGAAGTCCCCTAAGACCGATCTTTACTGCCTCAAAATGAACCTGGACGAAGTCGGCCAAGTAGAAAAGGAGGGCAGGCAGGAGGGCGGCGATCATGATCTTCGCGTACGGCATTCCCAGGAACTCCGCCATCACAAAGGCGGCGGCGCCCATAACTGGCGGCATGATCTGGCCACCCGTGGAAGAGACCGCTTCTACTGCACCGGCAAAATGAGGTTTGTAGCCGATACTCTTCATGAGCGGAATGGTGAAGGCGCCCGTGGTAGCTACATTGGCTACAGCGCTACCGTTGATGGTACCGAGCAGGGCGCTGGCGAAAATGGCCACCTTGGCCGGCCCGCCGGCCGAACCGCCGGCCAGACCCATAGAAAGGTCGTCGATAAACTTAGCCATACCCGTTTCGCCCAGAAAGGCCCCAAAAAGGATAAACATAAAGATGTAGGTGGCAGATACGTCGAGAGCTGTCCCAAAGACGCCCTCACTGGATAAGAAGAGGTGGTAAACAATACGGTCCCAGGTAAAGCCGGTGTGAGCGAACATGCCGGGAAGACGGTGGCCGAAAAGGCCATAGGCCACGAAGATTAAAGCAAGGATCGGCAGCTCTTTCCCAATACAACGTCGTGCCGCCTCGAGAATAAGGAGAAGAGTCAAAATGCCCCAGAAGTAATCGTAGCCGTTGGCTATTCCGCCCCGCATGGCCATGGTGTCAAAGTAAAGGAAGTTGTAAAGACCACCTATGACGCCAAGGACTGTAAAAACTATATCCAGGACAGAGGGACGGTTGCGGGGCGACCTTTTGCTGGCCGGATAAAGAAGGAAAATCAGAGCCAGGACGAAGGCCAGGTGAACCGAGCGTTGTTTCATCGCCGCCAGCGTGCCGAAACCGGCAGTGTACAGGTGAAAGACAGACATGGCAATAGCGATGATACTGATTACCTTCGCCCAAAGGCCGGTATAGCGGCGAAAGCGAGATTCAGTCTGAAACTCTTCGACAATTTTACTGGTATCCACCAGATTATATTGATCCTTTATCTCTTCGTTCATGGTTCATCCCTTCTGCCATTGATTTCAGGCAAGGTTGACAGGTAACTAAATAACCGAGTTGCCTGGGTCGGTTGCCCAGGCAACTCAAACGGGAAAAAGGGGAAGTAGGCTTTCTCTAGGCCAGTATAGATTTTCAAACCGGCGACTCTCTATACTACTTGACCTCAATGTCGACGTTTAGCCCTTGTTCCTTCAGGTATTTAGCCGCACCGGGATGAAGCGGAATGGTCATACCGTTTAGTGCGTTCTCAAGGGTCATCTCTTGGGCAGCTTTGTGGGCGGCTACCAGTTCGTCGTGATGTTCAAAGAGAGCCTTGGTTAGATCGTAAACAAGGTCCTCCGGCAGGTCTGCGCGGCAGAGCAGTAGGTTGGAAACGGCTACGGTATGCACATCCTTATCCTGGCCTTTATAGGTTCCTGCAGGAATGACGAACTCGAAATACCACGGGAACTTTTCAGTAATCTCTCGGATCTTCTCCGGTTCCAAAGAGATTATCTCTACGTCGGCGGAGGCACAGGTATCTAGGACTGCTGCCGTGGGCAGGCCACCGGCAATCAAGTAAGCATCGGCTTGGCCGTTCTTTAGCTGGTCTGCTGCCGCGTTATAATCCACGAAATCAGCCTTAACGTTCACTTCGCCCTGATCCTTCATATAGTTCAAGCCATATACGCTCAAAATCTCGCGGCTGTTGATTTCCGTAGCACTGGCCACCGGTCCGGGGATGAACCGCTTGCCCTTGAGATCGGCCACGGACTTAATACCGCTGCCTTTACGCGCTACAATGTGCATCACGTTAGAGTAAAGGGCGGTCATGGCCCTTAGGTCCGTATAGGGCTTGCCCTGGAACTGCTGCAGTCCTTTGTACGCATAATAAGAAACACCGTTTTGCCCCAGAGCAATTTCGGCCTGCTTATTGCGCATAAGCTCCACGTTTTGTGGCGTTCCGGCCGTAGCCTGGGCAGAAGCCTTAACACCTGGCACGTATTTGTTCCAGACCTGGGCGAAGGCACCGCCCAGCGGGTAGTACACGCCGCCGGTAGTGGCGGTGGCGATGTTCAGGGTAATTGTCTTCTGCGCGCTTCCGCTGCCCTGTTGCCCTTGCTCACTATTGGTTTCCTGTTTCGGTGCGCTGCTGCACCCGGCAACAAGAGTCAGCAAAACAAATAAAACGAGAATCGCCCGAAGCCATTTGGATTTGAACACGCTAATTACCCCCTCTTAGAGTTAGTATTAGGCAGCATTGCCATCGGTATTTTTGGAGGTGGTTATTCCGCCTGCCGCTCCCCCCCCCTTCTTCCGTTGCCTGCCGGCCAAAATCTGGCTTAGGAACTAAACCGGCAACTTATTGTTCAAGGACAACTCATTTATTCGCCGCTGATTGCGGAACTCCTTCTTTTGGGGTAGAAGAATCACAAAAGGGGACGGCACAGGAAAGAAGCAAGCTGCACAAAAAAAGTAAATGACAGGAGGAAAAGAAAGAGAAAAAGGAGAAACTATCCTATATCCTATACTCTACACGGGAGGTAGCAAAAAGTGGCACACGTTACTGGAGAACAGCTTAAACGTTTTTCGGTCCGCGTTTTCGAGAAGCTCGGCATCCCGACCAAAGATGCGGAGATTACCGCGGAGATCTTAGTTGCGGCGGACTTGCGCGGCATTGACTCCCACGGCGTAGCCCGCCTTCCCATTTACGCCAAGAGGCTTAAGCTGGGCCTTATCAACAAAAACCCTGACATCAAGGTAGTGCGGGACCGCCCCGGTGCAGCCATTGTCGACGGCGACAACGGCCTCGGCCAGGTGGTAAGCTACAAGGCTATGAGCCTCTGTCTGGAAAAGGCCCGTGAGCATGGCATTGCCGCCGTGGGCGTGCGCAATTCCAACCATTTTGGCATCGGCGCCTACTACGCTATGATGGCCCTGAAAGAGGATATGATTGGCCTTGTTGCTACTAATGCCTCTCCCCTTATGGCTCCCTTTGGAGGGAAAGTGCCCCTTCTCGGCACAAACCCTCTCGCTATTGCCATTCCGGCGGGCACGCAATACCCGGTAGTCCTAGACATGGCCACGAGCCTTGTACCGCGTGGCAAGATTGAAATTGCGGCCCGAAAAGGCGAGAAGATCCCCCTCGGTTGGGCCATCGACAAAGATGGCCGGCCCACGCAGGAGCCGGAGGAAGCGTTGAAGGGTACGCTTCTACCCATGGGCGGCCCTAAGGGTTACGGCCTGGCTCTGGTGCTGGACATTTTGTGCGGGGTTCTCTCGGGTGCGGCTTTTGGCGGCAACGTGGGCTCGCTCTTCGGGGACCTCGACCGGCCGCAGAACGTAGGCCACTTCATGTTGGCCATAGACGTCAACAGTTTCCGGCCCCTTACCGAGTTCAAGAACACCATGGACAGCCTCATCCTCAGCATCAAGAACTCTGAGCCGGCCGAAGGTGTAAAAGAGCTCTTCCTTCCCGGTGAGATCGAATACATCAAGACGAAAGAGCGGGCGGAGAAAGGCTTTGAACTAAACCCCGTAGTAGCCCAGAACCTGCTGGACCTCGCTCGCGAGGTGGGCATTGCGGGAAGCGAGACGACCGTGGAGACGCTGTTCGCTTGATGCCTTCTTAGCTTCAGCTGCGAAAAGATTTATCTGGCTCGAAGGGTGAGGTAAGAAGACGCGCCGGGGCTGTGTCCAGAGCGGCAGCAGCTAGCAGGAAAATGAAGCGGTCTGGCGAATGTATAAGCCATCAAGCGGAGGAGGGGAATAACGTGACGGACACGCAGCGGCCGCGAATACTGATTACCGAACCAATCGACCCGGCCGGTATCGCCGGCTTTAAGGAGTACGCTGAAGTGACGCTGGCGTTTGATGCAGACCGGGCGGAGCTTCTTAACCTCGTAGGGGATTACGATGCCCTGGTGGTGCGGGTGAAGCACCAGATCGACCGCGAGGTTATCGACCGCGGGGCTCGCCTCAAGGTCATTGCCATGAACGGCATCGGGCTCAACCACATCGACGTGAACTACGCCAAGGAGAAAGGAATTGCTGTTCTGAACGTGCCGGATGCGTCCAACGACTCTGTGGCGGAGCTCACCATCGGCCTTATGCTGAACTTGGCGCGCCGTATCACTCCGGCCTTTGCTTCGGTCCGTGAGGGCGAATGGAATAAGCATGCCTTCATCGGCCACGAACTGCACGGCAAGACCTTGGGCATTGTGGCCCTGGGCAAGATTGGCTCCAGGGTGGCCCGTATCGCCCAAGCCATAGGGATGAACGTGATTGCTTACGATCCTTTCCTTACGCCGGAGGCGGCGGCAGCCCTCAAGGTGGAGCTGGTATCGTTACAGGAGCTTTTAAGCCGTGCGGACGTGGTAAGTATTCACGCTCCCCTAACCAAAGAGACATACCACCTCATCGGCGCTCGCGAATTGGCACAAATGAAGAAAGGCGCATTTCTGGTAAACGCCGGGCGCGGTGGGATAGTAGACGAGGAAGCTTTGTATAATGCCCTTGCCTCCGGGCATCTAGGAGGTTTTGCCGGGGACGTGATGGAGGTGGAGCCGCCGGGCAAGAACAAGCTTTTCGACCTGCCAAACGTGGTGGTTACCCCGCACATCGGCGGCAACACCTACGAGGCCCAGCGGCGTAT
>JASKLG010000039.1 GCA_030153805.1 Bacillota bacterium
CCCGGGAGTGCGGACCGAAAGCCGGAGACCGGCCGGTAGGCTCCGCCGGAGACTTCCGCCGTTAAAAGGGAGGGGGTATCGGGGCATCCCTGTACCCTTAAGAGCGGCATTCTGCAATTAGGGTGGTACCGCGAAGTTAAGCCTTCGTCCCTTGGGAACGAAGGCTTTTTTGCTAGCATGAAAGTACCATGTGCGGGGAATGCTCCGGCGGGGTGGGCCCTCCGGCTTCATAAGCGCAACTTCTCATTGGGAGGTTGAAGCATGGTCATCGTAATGCAGGCTGGAGCCACACAAGAAGACGTAGAACGCGTAATCTCGCGGCTGAAGGAGGCTGGATTTGGCGTGCATCTTTCAGAAGGCACGGAACGGACCATCATTGGCGCGTTGGGCGGCGACCGGCAGGCCCTGGCCCGGCAGGCTCTGGAAGCGCTTCCGGGCGTAGAGCGGGTCGTGCCGGTGCTTCATCCATACAAGCTGGTAAGCCGTGAGTTTAAGCCGGAGCCGACGGTAGTAAAAGTAGGCGACGTAGCCATCGGCGGCAACGAAGTGGTAGTTATTGCCGGTCCCTGCGCCGTAGAAAGCGAGGAACAGATCTTAGCCACGGCCCGGGCCGTAAAGGCGGCCGGAGCACGGATTCTTCGCGGCGGTGCCTTCAAGCCCCGCTCTTCGCCGTACAGCTTTCAGGGGTTGGGCGAAGACGGCCTGCGCCTTCTCGCCCTGGCGCGTGCAGAGACGGGCCTTCCTATCGTTACCGAGGTGCTGGACGTACGCACCTTAGAAACGGTGGCCGCGCAGGCCGATATGATTCAGATCGGCGCCCGCAATATGCAGAACTTCGAGCTCCTGCGGGAAGTAGGCGTGCTCAAGCTGCCGGTTCTTCTAAAGCGCGGTCTATCCGCCACCATCGAGGAGTGGCTGCTCGCGGCCGAGTACATTATGCGGGAAGGAAATGACCAGATTGTTCTCTGCGAGAGGGGCATTCGCAACTTCGATACGGCCACCCGCAACACCCTGGACCTGGCAGCAGTACCGTTATTACACCGGCTTTCCCACCTACCGGTAATCGTCGACCCTTCCCATGCCACCGGCAAGTGGCATCTGGTGGCTCCCATGTCGCTGGCAGCGGTGGCGGCCGGCGCCGACGGCCTGATCATTGAGGTCCACCCCGACCCGGCTACCGCCTTATCCGACGGCCCCCAGTCCCTCACGCCGGAACGCTTTGCCGAACTCATGATAAAGCTCGGCCCCGTAGCTCAAGCTGTGGAACGCACCTTAGCTATGCCGCCCAAGGCTTATGAGGGGGAAAGATGATGACAACAATAAAGCGCCTAGCCCTTATCGGCACCGGTCTCATCGGCGGCTCTCTGGCACTGGACTGGCAGGCGGCAGGGGCAGTGGGTGAAGTTATCGGTTGGGATGCGTCGCCGGTTGCGCTGGAGCAGGCGCTGGATCGTAAAATCATAAGTAAGAAGGCAGCCAGCCCGGAGGAAGCGGCGGCCGGAGCAGAACTGGTTCTTGTGGCCACGCCGGTAAGAGCCGCCTGCAACCTGGCCGCCCGCCTGGGGCCGCAGCTTGAAAGGGGCCAGATCGTAACCGATGTGGCCAGCGTAAAGGCACCGGTGCTGGCGGCCTGGGAAAAGTACTCGCCGCCGGGCGTAGAGTTCGTGGGCGGGCACCCCCTGGCCGGCTCGGAGAAAGCCGGGCCTCAAGCTGCGCGCCGCGGGCTCTTTCAAGGTGCCGCCTTCATCCTTTCCCCCGCACGCACAGCAAGTCCACGGGCCACCAGCCTCCTCGCCTCCCTGGTGCGCGTGGCGGGAGCCAATCCCGTGTTTCTCCCTGCCGAAGAGCATGACGCACTGGTTGCGGCCGTAAGCCACCTGCCGCACATAAGCGCCGTCGTATTAGTGAACACCGCCGCCGAACTCGCCGGCGATGCTTTAGCCTTTAGCGCCGGCGGCTTTGCCGACACCACCCGCATCGCCCTGAGTAGCCCGGCCATGTGGCGGGACATTTGCCTCGCCAACCGCGAAGCCATTTTGGATGCTTTGGACCGTTTTAGCTGCCGCCTGGCTGCAGTCCGCACCCTGGTAGCAGCAGGGAAAGCTGCGGAACTCGAAGAACTCTTCGCCGGAGCCCGGGCAATCCGCTCTCAGCTTACCAGCGTCAAGGGGGAAACCGCATGCGCTTTCTCACCGCCGGTGAATCCCATGGTCCGGCCCTCGTAGCCATAGTCGAAGGGTTTCCCGCCGGCGTACCCGTCGAGAAGCAGATGATAGACGGAGAACTCGCGCGCCGCCAGCGGGTGGCCGGGCGCGGCGCGCGCAGCACCCAAATTGAGGCCGACGAAGTGACGATTCTGAGCGGGGTGCGCGCCGGTTTGAGCCTGGGAAGCCCCATTGCCCTCCAGATCATGAACCGCGACTGGCCACAGTGGGAACCTTACCTTTCTCCTTTTGGAGAAATAAAGCCGGGGCGTCGGCTCCTATGCCCCCGCCCCGGCCATGCCGACCTGGCTGGCGGGCAAAAGTACGGCTTCGCCGACCTGCGCAACGTGCTGGAACGCGCCAGTGCCCGTTCCACCGCCGCCCGTACGGCTGTAGGCGCACTGGCACGGCAGCTGTTGGCCCAGCTGGGGGTAAGGATTACCGGGTACGTGACCGGCATCGGCAGAGTACAGCTGCCGCCGCAACACTTGGCCGGGCTCAGCGTTGAGGAAATTGCCGGCCGCGCCGCAGCATCCCCCGTGCTCGCCCCCGATCCGGCAACGGAAGCGGCCATGCTTAAGGCCATTGCCGCCGCGCAAGAGGCCGGAGACACCTTAGGCGGAACTTTTGTGGTATTGGCTTCCGGCCTGCCGCCCGGTCTAGGCAGCCACGTAGAGTGGGACCGCCGCCTCGATGGGCGCCTGGGGCAGGCCCTTCTCTCCATTCCGGCCGTGAAAGGCGTAGCCATCGGCGACGCCTTTGACGTGGCTCGTGAGCCCGGGTCCACCGCGCACGATGCCATCTTTTATTCGCCCGGGCACGGCTACTGGCGGGCCAGCAACCGGGCCGGGGGCTTAGAAGGAGGCATAACCAACGGCGAGCTCTTGGTGGTGACCGCCGCCGTCAAACCCATCCCTACGCTCCTTAAGAATCCCCTCGCCAGTGTGAACATCCTCACCCGCGAACCGGCCCGCGCCGCCGTCGAACGCTCTGACACCTGCGCCGTGCCCGCCGCCTGTATTGTGGGTGAAGCGGCGGTAGCCTGGGAGCTGGCCCGGGCCGTCTTGGAGAAGTTCGGCGGCGACACCCTGGAAGAAATCCAGGCGGCCTGGAACCGCTATAAGGACCGGCTTGCAGACTGGCCACATTAACCTGCCCGGCCGCCTCACGCCCTTAAAGGTCCGCTTCACGGAACCGGTCAATGCTACAGGAGAAAGAGAGGTTCCTCCATGCTGGTACGCCTTGGTGCAAAGAGCTACGAAATTGTTATTCGTCCCGGTGCCCTGGCCGAGCTAGGCGCGTTGCTTGCAAAGCTTAAGGTGGGCCGGCGGGCGCTTATTGTCACCGATACCCATGTGGCCCCGCTTTGGGCGGGGAAGGTACGGCAAAATCTGGCCGCCGCCGGTTTCAGTCCCTCCCTGGTCACCCTGCCGGCCGGGGAAGAAGCCAAGTCTCTGGGCTGGTTGGCCCACCTTTACAGCGCCGCCGTGAGCGCCGGGCTCGAACGCTCCTCGCCGGTGATCGGGCTTGGCGGTGGCGTGGTTGGAGACACGGCGGGTTTCCTCGCCGCCACCTATCTGCGCGGCGTACCCTTTATTCAGGTGCCCACCTCGCTCCTGGCCCAGGTGGACAGCGCCGTAGGCGGCAAGGTGGCCGTAAACCTGCCGCAGGGAAAGAACCTGGTGGGTGCCTTCTACCAGCCGCGCCTGGTACTGGTCGATCCGGAAATCCTGGCCACCCTGCCGGAAGAAGAGTACCGGTCGGCCCTAGGTGAGGTAATAAAGTACGGCGCCATCCTCGACGCCGCCTTCTTTGCCTACCTGGAAGATCACCTACCGTCCCTTTTAGAACGCGACCCGGCGGCGCTCGCCGCCGTAATCGAACGCTGTCTGGCCCTTAAAGCCCGGGTGGTAGAGGAAGACGAACGGGAAGCAGGCCAGCGCGCCCTTCTTAATTTCGGCCATACCCTGGGCCACGTCCTTGAAGCCGCAAGCCACTTCAACCTGCGGCACGGCGCGGCCGTGGCGCGGGGCATGGGCGCCGAAGCCGAACTCGCCCGCAGGCTGGGACTAGTGGCCGGCGAAGAGGTGGAGCGCCTCAAGGAACTCATTGCCCGCGCCGGCCTTTCGGCCGCCCTCTCCCCTGCCCCTTCCTGGGAAGACGCGCGCCCCCTTCTGTACCGCGATAAAAAAGTGCGGGACGGACGTCTCATCTTCGCCCTGCCGCAGGGCCTCGGCTTGGGCCGGGTAGTCCCAGTCCCGGAGGACGCGGTGGAAAACCTTTGGAGGGATCTGGCATGAACGTAACCGTTTACCCCGCCTCTTCTCCGCTTCGCGGCACTCTTACCGTACCCGGCGATAAATCCATCTCCCACCGCGCCCTCTTTCTGGGTGCACTGGCCGAAGGCACAACCACCGTCGGCAATTTCCTGCGCAGTGCCGACTGTCTGAGTACCGCCCGCTGCCTTAAGGCGCTGGGGGTGGCCATTGAGGGGCTGGAAGGAAGCGGCCCGGTTACCGTGACCGGCCGCGGGCTCTGCGGGCTGGCCGAACCCGAGGACGTCCTAGATGCCGGCAACTCGGGTACTACCGCCCGGCTCCTTCTGGGTATCCTGGCTGGGCAGCCTTTTACCGCCGTTTTAACCGGCGATTCCTCGCTGCGGCGCCGTCCCATGGGCCGCCTCACTACCCCCTTGGGCCAAATGGGCGCAAAAATTATGGGCCGGCAGAACGGTGCCCTGCTCCCGCTGGCCATCCGAGGCGGGAAGCTCCAGGGCGGCCGCTTTGCCCTTCCCGTAGCTTCGGCCCAGCTTAAGTCCGCCCTTCTCCTGGCCGGTCTCTACGCCGAGGGAGAGACCTCCATTACCGAGCCGGCAAAGTCGCGGGATCATACGGAACGAATGCTCACGGCTTGGGGCGTGCCGCTCGTGCGCCGGGAAAATACCGTCACCCTGCCTGCCGGCCGGCGCCGGCTTAAGGCGCAGACGGTCTCCGTCCCCGGCGACATTTCCGCCGCCGCCTTCTTCTTGGTCGCTGCAGCCATCCTGCCCGGCAGCCAGATTACCATAAAAGGGGTGGGGATTAATCCCACCCGCACCGGCATTCTAGAGGTCCTGGGCGCCATGGGCGCCAAGATTACCGTAAGTAACTGTAGGGAAGTGAGCGGCGAGCCGCAGGCGGATATCACCGTCACCGCCGGCGAGCTCAAAGGTATCGTGATCGCCGGGCCGCTCATACCCCGCCTCATCGACGAGATCCCCGCCCTGGCGGTGGCCGCCTGCTACGCCCAAGGCGAGACCGTCATCCGCGACGCGGCGGAGCTAAGGGTAAAGGAAAGCGACCGCCTGGCCGCATTGGCCCGGGAACTCGGGGCCCTCGGCGCCCAAATCCACGAACTCCCGGACGGCCTTATCATCCGCGGCCGGCCGCTCCACGGCGGGGAAGTTTCCAGCCACGGCGACCACCGCCTGGCCATGGCCCTGGCCGTCGGCGCCCTGGCCGCGAGCGGTCCCGTCACCATCGCCGGCGCCGAGTGCGTGAACGTCTCGTTTCCCGACTTCTTTTCCCACCTGCCGGGCACTGCAGGGATTACTCCAAGCGAATGTCGGTAGCTCCCGACTGCTCCATGAGTTCTTTTACTCGGGCAAGATCCCGCTGCGGGGCTTCCAGAGAAACCACAATGCCGAAGCCCGCGCCGGGTATTGTTTCGGCCAGCGGCCTTTCGCTGCCCATTTCATCCTGCTCCGCTTGGAGGTCGGCGACAGGCCTGCGCATCTCTTGTCCCCCCCAACCGAAGCTCGATACTACCATCTTATCCCGGCCGAAGCCATAAGTGCGCAGCGTGTCGATGCAGGCGCTCGCCTGGTCCTGCCGCGGAAAAATCCCGATGATTCGAGCCATGAAACCCACCTCCAAGGCTTATTCTCCCTAGGAGGTGGCCTTCTTATCCAATGCACTGGAGACCCGGGAAGCCTTTCTAACACTTTGCACGCCGGTAATCAACCGAAGGCATTGTCGAGGGCCATCATGACGACGAAACCGGCAATAAAGCCGAGCGTGGCCTCGACCTCGTACCCCTCGCGGTGGCTTTCGGGAATCATTTCGTCGGAAACCACGTACAGCATGGCCCCGGCAGCAAAGGCCAGAGCCCAGGGTAAGACCCGGGCAATAGATTGCACGGCCAGCGCCCCCAGGGTTCCCGCCACCGGCTCGGCCAGGCCGCTCAAGGCGGCATAGAGAAGGGCACGCCCTTTGCTGTAGCCCTCCCTTACCAGCGGTGCCGCCACGGCCAAGCCCTCAGGGATATTCTGAAGGGCCATAGCCAGCGCCAGACCCAGTCCGGCCTGTACGTCACCCGTCCCCATCACCACGCCCACGGAGAACCCCTCGGGAAAATTATGGATGGTGATGGCCAAAATGAGCAACCAGACTCGTGCTACAGTTGAATTTAATCCTTCCTGTCGTCCTAAAGCCGGATGAACGTGCGGTACGAGGCGATCCAGTGCGTAAAGGAAAAGCGCCCCCACTACCACGCCGCCCACCCCGGGGATCAGGCCCCCCTGCTCCAGCGCCGGCACCAGCAGGCTGAAAGCCGTAGCAGCCAGCATCACGCCGGCGGCAAAACCGAGCATTAGGTCGGAAAGGCGTCGCGGCACGTCTTTACGCCAGAAGAGGAGCGGCACTCCGCCCAGACCGGTGGCCAACCCGGCCAAGAGGCTGGCTATGAGAGCGCCCCATACGCCTCCCTGCATAGCCTTCTCTATTACCTCCTTTTCTACTCGTGCCCGGCACCTGGGAAAATTTCCCGTCTGCCGCGCTGCAATTAACGGCCGGAGGCGGTAGTGCACACCGCCTCCGGCTTATCATCCTTTTACCGCTTCAAGGTTTCTTTAACTGCCGCCAGAGCGGCGTCATAGTCCGGTTCGTGGCCGATGTCTTTCACGTATTCCACATAACGGATGGTATCGTTTTGGTCTACAACAAATACCGCCCGCTGGAGGAGGCGCAGCTCTTTAACCAGTACTCCGTAGTTGAGTCCAAAGGAGGCGGTGCGATGGTCGGATAGGGTGCGCACGTGCTGGATGCCGGCCGCTGCGCACCAGCGGTTCTGGGCAAAGGGGAGGTCCATGCTGACTGTAAGCACCACCACATCCGAACCCAGGGAACCCGCCTCTTCGTTAAACCGGCGCGTCTCCAGGTCGCAGACCGGGGTGTCCAACGAAGGTACCGAAGTTATGAGCCGCACTTTGCCGCGGGTATTGGCCAGGGTTTCCTCCTCCAACTTACCGTTGATTACGGTGAAGTCCGGCGCCTTGTCCCCTACCTTCAGCCGCGGACCGACGGCCGTGAGCGGCTGCCCCTTGAAGGTAACGTCGCCGAAACGTTCTTCGCTCATCCTCTCATTATCTCCCTTTACCATTTACCCTTACCGATATGGGTTTCAACCTCCGCCATAATCATTCGGCGGAGCACCTGAGAGTCGGCCTGCGCCTTCTTGAAGATCCCCACACAGCCCGGGTCTAGGTTGTCCGCCTCTCCCCTGGCGCTCACCTCTGCTGCCTTAGCCAGCAGAGTGTAAAGCTCCATGAGTAGGCCATTCGTGAAGGCAGACCTTTCGATCAGGGCTGCCTTCTCCTTTTCTATTTCGACAAACTTCTCCGCCGGAGCACCGCACTTAGGGCATTTTTCTGGCGGTACGTCGCCGAAATGCACATATCCGCAGACGCTGCAACGCCACATTTTCATCGTCCTCGCTCCTCTCCCGTATGGATCGCTACTTCTGTTGCAGACGGCCTGCAGCAGAACGCGCATGATTTTAGGCTGAATACAAAGGTCTTTATGTTAGGCCCTTACTCCTGTCGGGTCCCGGCTACTTTATGCCTCCTCGGCTACGAGCTTATCGCCCTCCAGCTTCAGTACCAACTCCACATGGCAGTAGGGGCACTCCACTGTATCTCCTTCTCCCTTGCCTTCAGGTACCGCAAACTCCAGCCCGCACACCGGGCAAAGCACCATTACCTCGGCCATATGCTCACCTCCTTTCACATTTTTTCTTCCTTCAAATCAAAACCCGGCTCTATTCCCAGGGGCGGCCGCGCCGCACATACATATCGCCAACGGGACCTAACCCCGGGCCAGGGTGTATCCCAGTTCTTGCAGGCGCTTCTTTTCATCAGGGCCGGGAACAAAGCGGCTTTCCGGTACTTCTTCCAGTAAGTTGAGTCCCAGTTCCTGTAGCTCTTTCCAAAGCTTGCGCGCACCACCTCCGGCCCACCCGGCCGTACCGAAGGCCAATGCCTGCTTCCCCTTCGGGCCGATCATACTGAGAAAGGGAAGTAGCCCTACTACAGACGGGTGGATACCGCCGACAAAAGTGGGAGTGCCTAAAGCCACCGCCCTGGCCTCGAGGATGTCGCCGAGAATACGGCTAACAGGGGTAGCCCCAAGCTGGTAAAGCTTCACCTTCGCTCCACCCTGCCCGGCCCCCTCGGCAATGGCGCGCGCCATGGCTTCCGTTCCTCCCCACATAGTTGCGTAGGCCACCACTACCAAGTTCTGTTCGGGTGCCGTGCTCCAGCGCTCGTAGGCGGCCAGGATCTCCTCCCCGCCGTCGCGCCATACCGGCCCATGGGAAGGGGCGATTATCCGTGGGGCGATTTCCCGCACGCGGGTCACGCCCGCCAGGGCGGCCTTAGAGTAGGCGCGCATGAGGAAAGCGTAATAATCGCGGGCTTCCGTAAGCAGCCCCGGCACCTCGTCGGCAAAGAAAGGCAGAGATGCCATTTGAGCCCCCAAGAAATCACAGGGGAAGAGCACTTGGTCCTCCACGAGGTAGGTAAACATGGTTTCCGGCCAGTGAACCAGCGGCACTTCGAAAAAGAGCAGGGTAGCTCCCTCGAGGTCCAGGGTATCACCGTTTTTTACTACCTGAAAGCATGCATCAGGAAGGTTATAGCAGGCCTTAAGCATTTCCCGGCAGCGCGCCGTGCAAACCACCTTGGCTTGAGGTGCTACCTCGAGGAGCTCCGGCAGAGCGCCCGAATGGTCACTTTCCGCGTGGTTGGCAATTATGTAGCTGATATCTCTGAGATTGATGAGTTCGTGCAGGTGATCAAGAAACACTCCGGCGAAGGGAGCGTATACGGTGTCAATTACCGCCGCCTTTCGGCCGCGCACCAAGTAGGCATTGTACGAACCGCCGCGCGGGCAGTAAAGGCCGTGAAAGTCCCGCAGGTTCCAGTCCAGTGCTCCTACCCAGTGCACCCGTTCGCTTATGGAGAAGGTCGGCATGTCTTACGTCCCATCCTTTCCAGGCAACTCTGGTACTGCTTAGCTTTAAGAGCCGGTAGTCTTGCCCAAACTCCGGTCGTCTGTTCTTCGATTATAGCATTGGTTACTACTTTAAGCAATAGAATAATGGTAAAAAAGAAAACCCGGGTGGTTTACCCGGGACAACTTTGTTCAAAGCCGTCTGGCCACTGCCTCGGCGCTGCAGGCCATGGAGCTCACTCCAGATTCCACTACCCACGAACTTCCACCGTTTTAATTAAAGCGCGGAGCTCTTTGGCTACTTTCTCCAGGAAAGAGACCGGGCAGGGCGCCGCCAGTTCTAATTGCGGGTCAATAAGCGGGTGAGCCGGCCTAAAGGGTTGCAGCACGTACTTATCGCTGCCGGCCAGTTCTCTTCCAATATCAAGAATGTCTTTCTCGGTAAGCAGTTCCGGCACCACTGTAGTGCGAAATTCGTAGGCCGGTGCCGCGGTGCGAATGAGGTTTATACTTCTGTGGATGGCCTCAAGATCCACCGGCCGGCCGGTCAAAAGGCCGTACTTGTCAGGAGGTGCCTTCACGTCCATGGCTACATAATCTAGAAGCCTTTCGGCCAACAGGGCGCGTAGCACCTCCGGCCGCGTACCGTTGGTGTCGAGCTTAACCAGGAGCCCGGCCCGCTTCAGCCGCCGGATGAATCCGGTAAGCTCCGGCGCCAGGGTCGGCTCCCCACCTGTTATGCATACCGCCGGCACCAGGTGGCGGCGTTCGGTTAAGAAGGCGAGCACGTCTTCTAGATTTTCGTCTGGGAGCGTATCTGCTCTTTCAACCAGCCCGGCATTATGGCAAAACGGGCAACGAAAGTTGCAGCCACCAAAGAATACGGTACTACAGATGTGCCCGGGGTAGTCCACCAAGCTTACCGGTTGCACACCTTTGACGCCCACGCTTTACTCGCTCCCTGCCGCAGCCTGCGCCGTCACCTCCGGCTCCACGCGGAAAGTGTAGCGCTGGCGGAATTCCTCTTTCTTGCCCTTGTTCCAGTTCTTAACGGGGCGGTAGTAACCGACCACGCGGCTCCAGATCTCCGTCTCGGCACCGCACTCGGGACAGCTGGGTTGCTCGCCCACGAGATAGCCGTGTTCGGGGCAGACGCTGAAGGTGGGTGTGAGAGAAAAGTAGGGCAGGCGGAAATTGGCAAAGACGGTCTTTATCACCTGTTCACAGGTCTTAATGTCGGTAAGGCGTTCACCCAGAAAGGCATGGAAGACAGTACCTCCGGTATACTTTACCTGCAGTTCGTCTTGGTGCTCAAGCGCCGTAAAGAGGTCCAGGCCGTGGTTTACCGGCAGCTGCGTGGAATTCGTGTAATAGGGCTCTTTCTCGCCGGAGGTGATGATATCCGGGTAGAGCTCTTTGTCCAGGCGCGCCAGCCGATAGCTGGTTCCTTCGGCCGGAGTGGCCTCCAGGTTGAAGAGCTCTCCCGTTTCTTCCTGAAAGTCACGCAGCTTCTCCCGCATGAAATCCAGCACGCGCAGGGCAAACTCGCGGCCGGTTGCCGTGTCAACCCCTACCCCCAGGAGGTTCAGAGCGGCCTCGTGCATGCCTACAATTCCAATCGTGTTGAAGTGGTTTTCCCAGTAACGGCCAAAGGCTTCCTTCACGTGGCGCAGGTAGAAGCGAGAGTATGGGTACAGCCCCTGCTCCGTAAAGCGCTCGAGGGCCTTGCGTTTAAGGACCAGGCTCTCCTTGGCCAGGTTCATCTGCCGGGCCAGGAGGGAAAAGAACATATCCTCGCTCTGGGCAAGGTAGCCCAAACGCGGCAGGTTAATGGTGACCACACCAATGGAACCGGTAAGGGGATTGGCCCCGAAGAGACCGCCACCCCGGCGTCTGAGCTCGCGGTTGTCCAGGCGGAGCCGGCAACACATGGACCGCACGTCTTCCGGCTTCATTTCTGAATTTATGAAGTTGGCGAAGTACGGAATACCGTACTTGGCGGTCATGGCCAGGATTCTGTCGGCGACGGGCGTTCCCCAGGGGAAGTCCTTGGTGATGTTGTAGGTGGGAATGGGAAAAGTGAAGATGCGGCCCTTGGCGTCGCCTTCGGTCATGACCTCGCAAAAGGCCATATTTAGCATGTCCATTTCTCGCTGGAAGTCGCCGTAGACGGCGTCCTGGCGCTTCCCGCCGATAATCACCGGCTCGCCCCGCATGGTCTCGGGAGGCCGCACGTCGAAGGTGAGGTTGACGAAGGGCGTCTGGAAGCCGACGCGCGTGGGTACATTCAGGTTGAAAATGAACTCCTGCATTGCCTGTTTAACTTCTTTGTAGGAAAGACCGTCGTAACGGATGAAAGGAGCGAGGTATGTGTCGAAACTCGCCAAAGCCTGAGCGCCGGCAGCCTCGCCCTGCAGGGTATAGAAGAAATTAGCAATCTGCCCCAGGGCAGTGCGGAAATGCTTTGCCGGTGCACTTTCCACTTTTTGTGCCGCCCCTTTAAAGCCCTGCTCCAAGAGGTCGCCCAAATCCCAACCGCAGCAGTAAGGGGCCAGCAGCGAAAGGTCGTGCAGGTGCAGATCGCCGCTCACATGGGCATCGCGGATGGCCGGCGGGTAGACCTTTTCCAGCCAATAGCGGGAGGTCACCGCGCCGATGATGTGGTTGTTGAGCCCCTGAAGCGAATAGTCCATGTTGCTGTTTTCGTTGATGCGCCAGCTTTCTCCTTCCAGGTAACGGTGGACCGTTTTTTCCACATCCAAAAGCAGCCGTTCCAGGCTCCGCCACTCGGCATGCTGCTGGCGGTAGAGGATGTAAGCCTTAGCCGTACGGGCATGCCCGCGCTCGATGAGCACTTTTTCTACCATATCCTGAATGTCTTCAACGCCTGGGATTTCTCTTTCCCCAAAGCGAGCGATGAGGAGTTCTTCCACCTCTTCCGCCAGCTTTTCAGCCCGCTCACGGTCGCCCCCGCCTACCGCCTGCGCGGCCTTGAAAATGGCCGTAGCTATCTTGGAACGATCGTAAGGTACCAGCCGGCCATCGCGTTTTCTGATCTTGTCCAGCACACGCTCACCCCGCAATATCCACAATATGTAGTAGCAAGTTTAGTATAGACCTACTAAATGCTGGTGTCCAGGGCCCGCCGGGCGGTTCCCGGACAACCAAAGGCAGTTAGGCCTTGAGTAGTCTTCCAGGCTCGCCCAGATCATTCTTTGCTCGTTAAGTCGACCGAGAAGGATTACGGCCGGCGGCAGCGAATTTTGCGAGGAGAACCACAAGCACCCTTGCCTCGGAGGTAGAGGGCATGACGAGAATTCACAGATGGGCGGCGCCCCTTACCACCAAATATAAGAGCGGCGCCCTTGTCGTTCTTATTTTTCTCTCCAGCCTTCCTGTCCTTTCCGCACCGCTGCCGGCACTCGAATCGCCTCTTCCTACGGAAACGGCCACAGAAAAAGAAGAACTCATCGCGGAAATTTTAGCCCTCGATACCAGGCTGGCCCTCCTTAACCGGCAAAAAGAACAGGCACAAGCGCGGCTGGCGGCCATTGAGGCCAATCTTACCAGTACTGCCCGGGAAAAGGAGCAACTGGCACGCCGTGCGGCAGAGGAGCAGGAAAATGTTGGCGCCTGGCTGCGCTTCTTGGTCGAAGACGGTTCCCTAACCTACCTGCACGTTCTCCTGGGAGCAGTAGACCTGAAGGACTTTCTTACGCGCCTTGATCTGGTTCTGACCATCATTGAAAGCAACGTCACCAGGCTGGAAAACCTCTACGCGCTGACCGCTGCCCTGGCCGCCAAAGAAGCGGAACTGGCCCGACAGGAAGCGGCCCTCGCTCAAGAGTATGCTGTCATTAAGGAAAGCCTGGCGGAGGCCGAAAATCTACGCCAGGCTAAAGCTCGCGCGCTGGCCGAAGCGGAGAAAAAACTGGCCGACTTTGCTACCGTTCTGGCCGTAAGCCAGGCCTGGGAAACGGTTCTCCCGGATATCGACGGCCTTCTGGCCCGTCTGGAAGCCGTCCCTTGGGAAAACATTCAGCCGGATAGCCTCGAGCTTAATTTCCTCTTGGGCCGGGCTGAACTACTGTATCGCGAGGCTACGCTGGCCGGCGTCCTCATGAACACCGGCGACGAAGGCGAAGATCTGGATCTTTCCTGCGTTCCCGGCAGGCTGATCTTGGCGCGCCCGGCATCTACCGGGCGTCCGGCCTACACTTTAAGCCTGGAGCTTGTGCCGGACGGCCGCCGCCTGCTTCTCAATCCGGCCGGTATCACCGTATCCGGCATTGCTGTACCCTCTTCCAATCTGGCCCTGCTCTTTGCAGAGCGCAACCTGGCGCTCAATCCCCCCCTTCCCATGGGGCTTAAGATCGCCGGGGCGGAAGTGGGAGTCGGGACGCTCAAGCTCACTTTAGTTCGTGAATAAAAGAGGCAGGTACAAGCCTGCCCCTACGTTCCGGTTTTTCTTTCTTCATCTGTACCGGACTCTATGAGAAGATACCGGCGGGCCACACCGGCCATGTAGAGGGAGCCCGCAACGAGCACGACATCCTCCGGCCCGGCCAGAGAGAGGGCGCGCTGAACCGCGCGCTCGATTTCCGGTTCCACGTATACCTCTGGTACGTAGGCCCTGAGGCCTGAAGCTACGTGCTCCGGCTCTGCCGCGCGGGGGCTCGCCGGGCGGGTGACCACTGCAACCTGCGCGAGCGGCCCCAGAGCCCTGAGGACTGCCGGTACGTCTTTATCGCCAAGCACGCCTAAGACCAGGATCAAGCGCCGCTTGGGCAAATACGCCTGCACGGCGCGGGCCAGAGCTTCTGCACCGTCCGGGTTGTGAGCCCCATCGATCACCACCACTGGACTTCTCAGCACAACTTCAAAGCGGGCCGGCCAGCGGGCTGCCGCCAGGCCCTGCCGCAGGGCGTCCTCGGAAACGGCCGCTCCCTTTGAGCTTAAGACTGTAAGCGCCAGAGCGGCCGTGGCGGCATTGTCGACCTGGTGATCCCCTAGAAGACTTATGCTAAGATCGCGGTAAGAGCGGCCAGAAATGCAAAGATCGAAGCTCTGGCCGCTTAAGCTTTGTCGCCGCGGGATAACCGTACATTCTGCCTGCACCCGATGAAGCGGCGCCCGACGCTCGGCGGCAACGGCGGCAATAACCTCTGCCGCTTCCTCTTCTTGCGGCGCCATCACCACCGGGCAGCCGGGTTTAATGATGCCCGCCTTTTCCCGGGCAATCTCCGCCAGCCGGCAGCCGAGGACGGCCGTATGGTCGTAGCTTATATGGGTAATAACGGCCACCTCAGGCCGTACCACGTTGGTGGCATCCAGCCGCCCGCCCAGGCCCACCTCCAGGACTAAGTAGTCCACTTTTTGGGTAGCAAAGTAGAGAAAGGCCGCGGCCGTAAGCACTTCGAATTCCGTGGCCTCCTCGCCGCCTGCTCCTGCCGCCTCTAGAGAGGCGCGGCGAACGTCGGTAAGAAGGGCGGCCAGCTCCTCTAAGGAGATCAGGGTGCCGTTTATCTGGAACCGCTCTCTGTACTCCACCAGGTGTGGGGAGGTGTAAAGGCCGGTGCGGTAACCGGCCGCGGCGAGCACCGAGCTCACGAAGGCACAGACGGAGCCCTTGCCGTTGGTACCGGCCACGTGGATTACCTTAAGGCCCTGCTCGGGGTGGCCCAGCTTCCCCAGCAGTTTTTCGATGCGTTCCAAGCCAGGCCGGCTGCCAAACCTTCCGAGAGACTCCAGCCAGGCCGCCGCTTCCTGCCAGTTCATCATTTTTACCTCCTCACTCGGGAACGCCTAACCACGAAATCCCTTCGCCCCGCCCGGAGGGCCACCGCACGAAACGGCAGCGCTCCCCCGAGGACCATCTCCCAAGCGGCGCGTTACGTACCGCATTAGAGGAGAGGCGTCAGGTTAGCGCCTGCAAACCCAGCGGGGGTACCCAATTCGAATCTCCTTGCCACATCAGAGTGACTCTGCTACTCTGTCGGGCGCTGAACCTGACCCCAACCGTAGAACGCAGGCGAGCGAGGGAAAGCGCGGGCGGTGTTTGAGGCCCGAAGGGCCGAGTTCTGC
>JASKLG010000004.1 GCA_030153805.1 Bacillota bacterium
GGGGGAGCCATACTCCGGGGCCTGAAGGACCAGGCCTAGATCCGGGCACTCTAGTACCAACGGGCTTTCTACCAACCGGCTAAGAGTGAGAAGGGCTGCTTTTAGCCCTTGGCCGCTGAGTACCACTTCCTGCAGCCAACGGAAAGCTTCGTCTGCCCGCCGAAGTACCCCGGCCTCCGCATTCAATATCTCTTCCATGAGCGGGCTAATAATGTCAATGTAAGTCACATGGCGAGGGATTTCGATGAGAGGAAAACGGGTTTCTTCTGCCACTGCCTTAACCTCGTCCGAGAGGCTGTCTACGTAACGCTTGGTCTTCACCGCTAAAGCGGCGCAGCCCCGGGCCGCTAGGTCGCGGATCAGTTGGACCTGCGCGCGTAGGTCGTCTTTAAGACTGTACAAGCTGGTGACGATGAAATCTGAGCCTTTGAGCCACTGCACCAAGTCGGGAACTTCCATTACGGTAACGTAGCGGATCTCTCGCTCTAAACCAGCACTTCCGGCTACTAAAGTAGCTTCTTTAAGCCCGCCGATGGTTAGGGCCCGTCGAACAGTTAGCAAGCTCTGTCCCTCTTTCCTCTAACCTCAAAGGAAGTATAGCGTAAAGCGGGTGAGGATGGAAGGCCGGTCGTTAACTTTTCTGGCATAAAGCTACATAAATTGGTTCAAACTACTTTTTGTGTCTGAGATGGTTCAGACGGGAGGTACCATGAGCGAGAAGGTAAAAGGGAATCTGGTGATCGTAGGCGGCGCGGAGGATAAGGAGGGCTCTTGCGTTATCCTGCGCCGCTTTCTCTCTCTGGCCGGAGGAGAAAAGGCCAGGATAGCCGTACTTACTACCGCTACCGAAAAGGCAGAGGAGGTGGGCAGCGAGTATACCCGTCTTTTTTACCGCCTAGGAGCGGCCGAGGTGCGACACCTGGACGTCGCGGACCGGGAAGCGGCCCGGGCCGAGGCGATGGTTGACTCTCTAAGCCGTGCCACCGGCATTTTTCTCACGGGCGGTGATCAGCTCCGGCTCACCAGTATTCTCGGCGGGACTCCCCTGGCCGGCGCCCTGCATGCGGCCGTCTGCCGGGGGGCAGTCCTGGCCGGAACCAGTGCCGGCGCCTCGGCCATGAGTGCCACTATGATTGTAGAAGGCCGCGACGAAAGCGCTCCCCGGCGTTCCATCATCGCCATGGCCCCGGGTCTGGGTTTCCTTAAAGAAGTAGTGGTCGATCAGCACTTCGCCGAACGCGGGCGCATCGGGCGGCTCTTGGCGGCCATCGCCGAAAATCCATATATACTAGGCCTTGGTCTGGATGAGGATACGGCCATCGTCTGCGAGCCGGGCGGAAGTTTTACCGTAATCGGGTCCGGGGCGTGCACGGTTGTGGACGGCGTAGGCATCCGGATGAGCAATATCTCCGAAAGCGCACCAGGCGAACCGCTCGTTCTCACCTACGTTACTCTGCACATTCTTCCGGCCGGTTACACCTATGATCTCAAACGCCGCCGGCCGGGAGTAGCTCCGTTTGAGGAAGACGAGGTTACGTGACGGGAAGAAATCTGCGTGAGGCCGAGAACTAAAATCCCGGGAGGAAAACGTGAAAGGCATGCGTATCTGCCAGCTTACCGTGTACACCGGCAAGAATGTTTACAGCCACCATCCGGTTATTAAGGTGATTGTCGATCTGGAAGAATACGCGGACAAAACCACGGCCGAAATTCCCCTTTTCACCGACCGCCTTCTTTCGCTTCTCCCTTCCCTGCGCGACCACCATTGCTCGCGTGGCTACCCGGGAGGGTTCGTGGAGCGGTTGCACGAAGGAACCTATCTTGGGCATGTGGTGGAGCATGTGCTCTTGGAGCTTCAGACGTTGGCCGGGCTACCCGCCATCTATGGCAAGACGCGCGCCACGGGGAAACCGGGCATATATGAGATCATTGCCGAATACCGGGCGGCCGAAGCCGCCCGTGAAGCCGCCTACTCGGCCGTGGACTTGGTGAACTCTCTTCTTTCGGGCGGTGATCCACCGCGTGTGGAGGCTATAATTGCCCGGCTTCAGGAGCTTGCAGCCCGCTATGAATTGGGACCAAGCACGGCCGCTCTTGTACGGGCGGCCCGGGAGCGGGGCCTTCCCGTACTGAGGTTGGATGATCGCAGTTTGGTTCAGATCGGCTACGGAGCACGGCAAAGGCGCATCGAGGCCGCTTTGACCTCCCTTACTTCCTGCTTGGCGGTGGACATTGCCGGGGATAAGTCACGCACCAAAGCCATTCTTTCTGCGGCCGGGATTGATGTTCCGCAAGGCTTAGTGGTCCGCTCAGAAGAAGAAGCCGTTTCTGCGCTTCGTGAACTGGGGGCTCCGGTAGTGGTCAAACCGGAGTGCGGCAATCAGGGCAAAGGGGTTTCCCTTAATCTTCAAAGCATAGCCGAGGTGCGGGCGGCCTACACTCTGGCGCGGAGCTGGGGACGGCGGGTGCTGGTGGAGAAATACATCGCCGGACGGCATCTACGGGCTTTGGTGGTCAACGGGCGCGCAGTTGCGGTGGCCGAACGGCTTCCCGCTCACGTGGTGGGCGACGGGCGCCATAACTTGCGGGAGCTTGTGGACATTACCAACGCCGACCCGCGGCGCGGCGTGGGACACGAGAAGGTGCTCACCAAAATCAGCATCGACCCGGTGGTACTCATGGTTTTGGCCCGGCAGGGATTGGACCTGGATTACGTGCCGGCGCCGGGAGAGATTGTGTATCTTCGAGATAATGCCAACCTCAGCACGGGCGGCACGGCGCGCGACCTAACGAACCGGGTAGCGCCCCACGTGAAAAGCATGGCGGAGCGCGCCGCCCGGGCTGTAGGCCTGGACGTTGCCGGGGTCGACCTGGTGGTTCCAGAACCTGAAGACCCTAGGAGCCCGGTTACGGTGATCGAAGTTAATGCCGCACCGGGCCTGAGGATGCACCTTGCTCCCAGCGAGGGCAGTCCGCAACCGGTTGCGGAAAAGATCATTTCCTACCTCTTTCCCTCGGGAGAGACCGGCCGGATTCCCATAGTTTCGGTGACCGGCACCAACGGCAAGACTACAACCGTACGCCTTATCGCCCACATGCTCTCCCTTACCGGTCGCAGAGTCGGACTGAGCTCAACCGACGGGGTGTTTATCGGCGGAGAATGCGTGTGGAAGGGGGACAATGCCGGCTACCGGGGAGCGCGCCTCATCCTGGAAGACCCCACCGTGGAAGCGGCAGTGCTGGAGACCGCCCGTGGCGGCCTCATTCGCGATGGCCTAGCTTATGACCTGGCCGATGTGGGTGTTATCACCAATATCAGCGAAGATCACCTGGGTCAGTACGGTATCGAAACCCTTGAAGACCTCGCCCATGTTAAGGCGTTGGTGGCGGAGGCCGTCCACGACCACGGCGCGGCCGTGCTCAATGCCGACGATCTCCTGGTTGCCGGCCTCGCCGGGCGGGTGCGGTGCGAAGTTATCTTCTTCGGGCAGAGCGGCGAAAACGCCTTGATCCGGCACCACCTGACCAACGGCGGCCGGGCGGTATTCGTCCACGAAGGCAAAGTAGTTCTTGCCCGGGAAAAAGAAATCAAGCCTCTATGCTCTGCACGGCGCATTCCCCTTACCCTGCGCGGGGCCGCCCGGCACAACCTGGCCAACGCGCTCGCGGCGACGGCCGCCGCCTGGGGGCTAGGCCTTCCGCCCAAAATCATTCGCCAGGGGCTTCTTACCTTCTATCCCAACCTCACCAGCAACCCGGGTCGCGTAAACCTGGTGGATGTGGCAGGAGTGCGTCTGCTCATCGATTATGGCCATAACGTGGCCAGTTACCGCAGTACTCTGGAACTGGCACGAAACCTTACGAACCGCCGGCTCCTCGGAGTTATCGGTGTACCCGGAGACAGGCCGGATGAACTGGTACGCCGGGTGGGGCGAACGGCGGCGGAGGGTTTCGACCTTCTTTTTATTAAGGAAGATGAGGACCGTCGCGGGCGTCAGGCTGGCGAAATCGCCGAACTTCTCCTGGCCGGCGCCCGGGAAGCAGGTTTTCCCAGTGAGCGCGCCCGAATCATCCTGAAAGAAGAAGAAGCCCTTCTGGCCGCTCTGGCCGAATGCCGCCGCGGCGACTTGGTGGTGATCTTTTACGAGAAGCTCGACCGTGTGCTCAAGGTAGTAAACGCCCTGCGGGCGGCCGCCATGCCTGCACCCCTGACCAATACCGGAGCCCGCTAGATACGGCTTCACCGGCGGGAGCCGCAAACTTAGAACAAAAAAAGAGGAGTTCTTAAGAGAAAACGCGTAATATATGAGCGAGGGAGGGGGGAAATGTATGGATTTTTTCCCCGCCTGGGCCAAGGTTAACTTGGGCCTGGAGGTACGGGAAAAGCGCCCTGACGGGTACCACAACGTACGCATGGTCAACCAGACTGTATCCCTGGCCGATCGGATTACGATTGCGCTCAGGCCCAAGAGAGAGGGCATTACCCTTAGAATAACCGGTGCCGAGCTTCCGGCAGGGGAGCAAAACTTGGCCTACCGGGCGGCCGAGCTTCTTCAGAAAAGGTGTGGCGTTCGCTCGGGAGTCCAGATTGAGCTTAGAAAACACATTCCTGTGGCTGCAGGTCTCGCCGGCGGTAGTGCCGATGCGGCGGCGGTGCTTTACGGGCTCAACCGTCTCTGGGGTCTAAACCTGAAGGCGGCAGAGCTAATGGCTTTGGCACTGGAACTGGGGAGCGACGTGCCCTTCGCCCTTCTCGGAGGTACTGCCTTAGCCGAAGGGCGGGGCGAGGTGCTGACGCCACTCACACCCCTTCTGCCCTGCTGGTTTGTCCTGGTCCACCCGCGCATAGAGGTTTCCACCGCTTGGGCGTATGCCGAACTGGACCGGTGTCCACCGTCTGCCCGGCCCGACATCCCCGGCCTTTTGGCCGCGCTGGCAGCGGGGGACCTAAAAGGTGTGGCCGCGCACCTGGGTAACAGCTTTCAGGCGGTAATAGAAGAGCGGTACCCATGTGTTGCGGAAGCAAAAAGGGCTCTTCTGGCCGAAGGCGCTCTGGGTGCCTGCCTTACGGGAAGCGGGCCGACTGTGTTCGGCCTCTTTTCGGAGAAAATAGGCGCGGAAAAGGCGGCCGCCGCTTTAAAGGGTGAGATGGACACTTTCGTCGTCCGGCCGGTGGCGGAAGGAGCCGGGGTGCTTCCTCTTGAGGCGGTGATGGAAGAGTGAGAAGACCCCTCAACCTCGAAGCGGCGCGCTGTCAACCTCTCTGGGAGGCCGTTTACTTAGCGTTAAGGAGTGCCATAGTCCGCGGAGACCTTCCTCCGGGGCAGCGGCTGGCAGAGCAACAACTGGCCGAGGAATTGGGTGCGAGCCGCACACCGGTGCGGGAAGCGCTTCGCCGCCTGGCCCTGGAGGGCTTTGTAGTGCTGGTGCCGCGCCGTGGGGCTTACGTGGCCGAACTTTCTTTTAAGGACATGAACGACGTCTTTGAGCTGCGTACGGCCTTGGAAGGGCTGGCAGCGGCACTGGCGGCAGAACGCATCACGGAAGAGGAAATTACGGCCTTGGAGCAGGCTGTAGCCGATTTGGCCGAAGCGGTCGACGAAGGCGTCACCCAACGCGTGGTGGGGATCGATACCAATTTTCATGCCCTGATCTATACGGCCAGCCGGAACCGGCGGCTCATACAGATTGTGGCCAACTTATCAGATCAAATCCAAAGTTTCAGGATGCGCTCACTGGCGGCACCGGGCCGGCTTAAGGATACGCTAAACGAACACCGGCGGTTGGTTGCCGCCATCGCCAGGCGCGATGCCGCTCTGGCACGCAAGGCGGCGGAAGAGCACATTCAGCGGGCGGAAGTGAGTTTGCTTAAGGCGCGCCAGGAGGCAGAAGCCGAGGGGAGGAGTGAGATACGTGGTGGATGCGGTGGTTCTGGCGGGAGCGGCCAACACGAAAAGGCTCCGGGAAGTGAGCCGGGAACCGTATGAAGCCTTAATCCCGGTTAGAGACCGGCGAATGGTGGACTTCGTCGTGCAGGCTCTGGAAGAAAGCCCTTCCGTTGCCCGGGTGGTCGTCGTGGGCCCGGTACCGGAGCTGGAATATCTAAAACAGGGTAAAGTGAACGCCGTTCTTGCCTGCGCCGATTCCGCAATGGAAAACCTGCGGCGGGGCCTCGATTGGCTTAAACCCCAGGATTTCGTCCTGGTTGCAACTTCAGACATACCGCTTCTTACCGCCGCTGCTGTAGAAGATTTTCTTCAGCGCGCAAGGGAGACCGAGGCCGATTTCTACTACTCAATTGTGGAAAAAAGCGTGGGTGAAGCGCGTTACCCGGGCGTTAAACGCACATACGTACGCCTGAAAGACGGCACCTTTACCGGCGGCAATCTCTTTCTTTTCCATCCGCGCATACTTGACCGGGCCTGGGACCTGGCGGAAAATATGGTGCGCCTGCGCAAGGAACCGCTTAAGATGTGCAGTCTCTTCGGTTGGGGATTGGTACTCCGCCTCCTCATGGGTAAGCTGACGATTGCCGATGTGGAGCGGCGTTTCGCCGAAATCGTCGGTGCCCGGGGCAAGGCAATTGTTTCGCCATACCCGGAAGTGGGAATTGATGTAGATAAACCCGCCGACTATGAGCTCGTGCTCAGGTCCATAGGATTGGGGGGATAAAGAAATGGAGCGGCGACGCCGGGTAGAACGGCTGGTGGCCTTAACCCGCTATCTGGTGGAACATCCCTGCCAGTTGGTTTCCCTAAGTTCCTTCGGCGAGGAACTCGGGGCGGCCAAATCCAGCCTGAGCGAAGACATATCCCTCATAAAACGCATGCTGGATAAAGAAGAAGAGGGTTGGATTGAAACTGTAGCCGGCGCGGCCGGCGGTGTGCGTTACCTTCCGGAACTTAAAGGGCAGGCGGCCCGTGCTTTTGTTGAGTCGCTGGCCGAGGAACTTTCGCGCCCGGTCCGATTTCTCCCCGGTGGGTTCATTTACCTTACCGATATCATCTTCACCCCGGCCATCATGGAAGGCGTGGGGAAAATCTTTGCCGGCCGTTTTCGGCCCCTGGGGCCGGAATGGGTGGTGACGGTAGAGACGAAGGGTATCCCGGTGGCCCTCTTTACCGCCCGTGCTCTGGGCGTGCCGGCAGTGATCATCCGCCACGAGAGCCGGGTTACCGAAGGGCCGGCGGTCAGCATAAATTACGTTTCCGGTTCTACCCGCCGCATTCAGACCATGTCGTTGCCGCGGCGTGCGCTTCCGGGTGGCGCCAAAGTAGTAGTGGTGGACGACTTTATGCGGGCAGGCGGGACGGCGCGGGGTATGCACGAGCTAATGGCGGAATTTGGGGCGACGGTGCTGGGTACCGGCGTACTCGTAGCCACTCGTGAGCCGGAAAAGAAACTAGTTCCGGACTACTTTTCGCTTTTGGTGCTCGAGGAGGTCAGGGAACAGGGACCAGAACTTAAAGTACGGCCGGCAATCTGGCTGGGAGGCGAATAGGATGCGCGTGGGTATTGTCGGGCTGCCCAACGTGGGCAAATCGACCCTTTTCAACGCCCTTACGCGCTCGGCGGTGCCGGCCGAGAACTATCCTTTCTGTACTATCGAACCCAACGTAGGGCGGGTGGCCGTGCCGGATGACCGGCTTGAGGCGCTGGCCGAGCTGATAAAGCCCGACAAGGTGGTACCGGCGGCCGTCGAGTTTGTCGATATCGCCGGTCTGGTAAGAGGTGCCAGCAAAGGCGAGGGCTTGGGCAATCAGTTTCTGAGCTACATCCGCGAAGTGGACGCCATCGTTGAGGTGGTGCGCTGCTTTGAAGATCCGAACGTGGCGCACGTAAGCGGCACACTCGATCCGGTGGCGGACGTGGAAACCATCGAAACGGAACTTATCCTGGCCGACCTGGAGGTGCTCGGCCGGCGTTTAGCCAAGGTGGAACGGCAGATGAAGAGCGGCGAACGCCGCTTTCAGGAGGAATATGCCCGGCTTAAGGAATTGGAAAACGTTCTTTCCCAGGGCCATCCGGCCCGGGAGGTGGCTGGCGGAGCTCTGCCGCCAGACTTGAACCTCCTTACGGCCAAGCCCCTGCTCCTCGTAGCCAATGTGGGCGAGGCAGGGCCTACGGGGAGAGAGGAAGGCTACTGGCAGGCGGTGCAGGCGGCCGCCCAGGCGCGGGGCGCGGAGGTCATCTGGCTTTCGGCGAAGCTGGAAGAAGAGCTCTGGGAACTTACGCCGGAAGACCGAGATGCCCTACTAAAGGAACTGGGCCTGAACGAGCCGGGGCTTAACCGGGTGGTCCGGGCCAGTTACCGGTTGCTCAACCTGGTTACGTTTTATACCGCCACCGGCGGTCATGAAGTGCGGGCCTGGGCCGTGCCTCGCGGTACGCCGGCGCCGGTGGCCGCAGGCAAGATCCACAGCGATATGGAGCGAGGTTTCATTCGGGCCGAAGTGGTGTCCCTTGACGATTTACTTAGGGCCGGCTCTATGGCTGCAGCCCGTGACCAGGGGCTTGTTCGCCTGGAAGGGCGGGATTACCTGGTCCAGGACGGCGATGTGATTCACTTCCGGTTTAATGTGTAATCCGAAGGAGGTATTCTTAAGTGAAGACTGCTATCGCTACCGACAAAGCTCCGGCGGCCATCGGACCCTACTCGCAGGCAATTCGGGCGGGGAATCTTCTTTTCACGGCCGGGCAAATCCCCATTGACCCGGCTACGGGGCAGCTTGTGCAGGGGGACATCAAGGCCCAGGCCAGGCAGGTTTTGAAGAACATTGCCGCCATTTTGGAAGTTGCTGGATCTTCCATGCAGCATGTAGTCAAGACCACCGTATTCCTGAAAAACATGAGCGATTTTGGCGCTATGAACGAAGTTTACGCCGAATTCTTCACCCCGCCTTACCCGGCGCGTTCTGCCGTGGCGGTGGCGGCGTTACCCAAAGATGTGGCCGTAGAGATCGAAGCGGTGGCTGTAGTGCCGGAGAAAGAGTAATTTTGCCCGAAAAGATAGGAGCGGAAGGATTTTTTGCCTTAGAAGGCGAATAGCTCGGCATGACCTAAACCTGCCAGGAAGGGTGGTGCTTTATGGAAATCACAGACATCAGGGTGCGCCCGGTGACCGGAGAGAGCAAAATGAAGGCTTATGTTTCAATAACCCTTGATGGAAGCTTTGCCGTTCATGACATTCGAGTGGTGGAAGGGCCAAAGGGCCTGTTCGTGGCCATGCCCAGCAAAAAGCTACCCAGCGGAGAATTCCGGGATATTGTGCACCCCATCAACGCAGCCACCCGCCAAATGATGCAGGAACGAATTCTCCGGGCTTACGCCGAAGCTACGAACGGAGGAGCGTAAAGCTCCTCTTCTTTGCGCCAGGGCGAGGTAGACTATCCGGTGCAGGGCTATCTTGCGCCCACTGGGAGGGGTTAGAATGAAAGAACTGGCGGCCATCATCCTGGCGGCCGGCAAAGGGACGCGCATGAAGTCCGAGCGCCCTAAGGTTTTGCATAAGGTGTGCGGCCGGCCACTGGTGGCCTATGTGGTGGAAGCGGCCAAGGCGGCGGGCGCCGCCGAAGTGATTTTAGTGATAAACCGGGAGATGGAAGAGGTTCGCTCTCTTTTCGGCGACACAGTGAAGTATGCCTACCAGGATGAGCAGTTGGGTACCGGGCATGCCGTGCTGGCGGCCCGGCCGGCCTTAACGAACGAGGATAGGGATGTCCTTGTGCTTTGTGGCGATACACCCCTTCTTTCGGGGAAGCTGCTCGGCGAGCTCATAGAGGAGCATCGCCGGACGGGGTCGGCCGCGACGGTGCTTACGGCCGAGATCGACGACCCAGAAGGATACGGGCGGATCCTTCGCGGCGAGAGCGGGGAAGTCCAGGCCATTGTAGAGGAAAAGGACGCACCGCCGGAGGTTAAAGCCATCCGGGAGGTGAACACGGGCAGCTATTGTTTCGATGCGGCCCTTCTCTTCGCTGCTCTGGATGAAGTGGGAAGGGATAATGCCCAAGGGGAATACTACCTTACGGACGTGCTGGCCATACTCCGCTGTCAAGGTAGGCGCGTGGCCGCCTTAAAGGCTCCCGACCCGGCCTTAACGCTGGGAATTAACAACCGCCTCCAGCTTGCTCAGGCGGAGGCCCTCCTGCGCGAGGAAATCCGTCGCCGCCACATGCTGGCCGGCGTTACCATTTTGGATCCGGCTTCAACTTTCATCGATGCTGAGGTGAGCATCGGTCCCGACACTGTGATCTATCCCTTTACCATAATCGAAGGCCGGAGCAGCATCGGGCGCGCCTGCTACCTGGGGCCGGGGGTACACATAAGAGACAGCCGGGTAGATGACGGTGCCCATGTCCATCAGGCGGTTTTGGTAGAAGCGGTGGTGGGGCCGGGGGCCAGCGTCGGTCCCTTCGCCTACCTGCGCCCGGGCACAGTGTTGGCTGAGGGGGCAAAGGCCGGCACCTTCGTGGAGATCAAGAAGTCGCACATCGGGCGGGGAAGTAAAGTGCCCCACCTTTCCTATGTGGGTGATGCCCAAATTGGCTCCGGGGTCAATATTGGCGCCGGGACCATCACCTGCAACTACGACGGTTTTCGCAAAAACGAAACCATTATCGAAGACGAAGTGTTTATCGGCAGCAATACCAATCTGGTAGCGCCGGTGCGGATCGGGCGCGGGGCATACACGGGTGCCGGCTCGACCATTACGCGGGACGTGCCTCCCGGTGCCCTGGCTTTGGAGCGCTCTGAGCAGCGAACCATACCCGGCTGGGTAAATAGGCACAGGGAGAAGCTCTCTTGCGCAAAGGAAAAGGGTAAATTAGAATAGGTACGGAAGGGATAAGGAGGAGAGTTTATAGTGGCGCCAGATCAGCGGCGGCTGAAGGTGTTCAGCGGCAACGCGCATCCGGAGCTGGCCCGGGAGATAGCAGCTTACATCGGTGTACCCCTGGGTGCGGCTAAAGTGGGTCGTTTTTCTAATGGGGAGATTCAGGTCGTCATCGATGAGAGCGTCCGGGGAGCAGATGTTTTCGTTGTCCAGCCGATTTCCCACCCGGTTAACGAAAACATCATGGAGCTCCTCATCATGATCGATGCCTTCCGGCGCGCTTCTGCTCGGCGCATCACGGCGGTCATTCCTCACTACGGTTACGCCCGGCAGGACCGCAAGGCCCGTGGGCGCGAACCTATTTCGGCCAAGCTTGTGGCCAACCTCCTGGTTACGGCGGGTGCAGGTAGAATACTCACCATGGACCTGCATGCTGCGCAGATACAGGGTTTCTTCGATGTACCGGTGGATCATCTGCTGGCCGGGCCGCTTCTGGCCGA
The DNA here is from genome assembly GCA_030153805.1 of Bacillota bacterium. Classification (GTDB taxonomy): domain Bacteria; phylum Bacillota; class DTU030; order DUMP01; family DUMP01; genus DUMP01. The sequence goes on from JASKLG010000004.1 coordinate 11,335, forward strand.
ATATTTCCAGAAGAAGGACCTGGAAAATGTCACTGTGGTATCTCCTGACATCGGGGGGGTAACAAGGGCCCGTGACTTAGCCCAGCGCCTGCACGCTCCTATTGCCATCATTGATAAACGTCGTCCTGCACCTAACGTGGCCGAAGTCATGCACATCATCGGCGACATCAAAGGCCGGACGGTGATCATGGTGGACGACCTGATCGACACGGCTGGCACTATTCTTCTGGGGAGTCAGGCCCTTCTCGAATATGGCGCAAAAGAGGTTTATGCCTGCTGCACCCATGCCGTTCTTTCCGGACCGGCCATTGAGCGACTGCAGGCCTCCCCGATCAAAGAGGTAGTGGTCACCAATACCATTCCCTTAAGGCCGGACAAGCAGATAGAAAAGATTAAGGTGCTCTCCGTGGCGCCTATTTTCGGAGAGGCCATCATCCGTATTTACGAGGACCTGTCAGTGAGCAAACTGTTTGAATGAGGAGGGAGGTAAATGACAACCGAGGTAGTTGTTGCGAAAAGGCGCTTGGCCACTGGTAAAGGGGCGAGCCACGCCGACCGGCGGGCGGGTTTAGTTCCTTTGGTCTTTTACGGTGAGGGTACCGAAAAGCCGGTGCACCTGGTGGCGCAGCGCGGAGCGATCGAAAAGCTCCTGACCGGCCACGGAGAGGGAAGCAGGGTTACCTTGCGCATTGAAGGCGAAGCAGAGTACCCGGCTATGATTAAAGAGGTCCAGTACCACCCTGTACGCGGTGACGTGATCCATGTAGACTTCCAGGGAATCTCGCTTACCAAGAAGATTCGCGCCGAACTTCCGATTGTGCTCAAAGGAACGCCACAGGGTGTGAAAGAGGGCGGCGTGCTGCAGTACCAGCTGCGTGAGGTAGAGGTGGAGGCCCTGCCCCAGGATTTGCCTGAACATATTACGGCCGATATAAGCGGCCTGGGTATCGGGGACGTCCTCTTTGTGCGGGACTTAGAAGTGCCGCCGGCTGTAAAAGTGCTTACCGAAGGCGGCGAAGTCATCGCCACCGTCCTCGCTCCGACCAAAGAAGAGGAGGCGGAGCCGGCGGAAGCTCCGGAGGCTCCGGCTGAGGACGGCCAGGCGGCTGAAGGCAAAACAGAGGAGTAAAGCCGCATGAAACTCGTGGTGGGGCTGGGCAATCCCGGGCGCGAGTTTGAGGAGACACGCCACAACGCAGGCTTTCTGGTAGTAGATTATTTGGCGCGGGAGGAAGGGCTGACCTTCGGCCGTTCTGATTTCCATGCCGGTCTGGCGCACGGCCGGGTGGCCGGGCAGGAGGTGCTCCTGGCCAAGCCCCAAACTTACATGAACCTAAGCGGCCTGGCCGTAGGCGCCCTGGTGCGCTGGTATAAGCTGGATCCGACTAGCGACCTGCTGGTAGTATCGGACGACCTGGACCTGCCCATTGGCCGGCTGCGTCTGCGGGCGCGGGGTAGCCACGGTGGCCACCGTGGACTCCTTTCGATCATAAATGAGCTCGGCACCGCCGACTTTGCCAGGCTACGTATCGGCATCGGCCGGCCGGGGGAACACGAAACCGCCAAAGACAAGGTGCTCGGGACGTTTACCGAGGAAGAAGGGCGTATTCTAGACGAGGTTATTGTGGCGGCGGCAGAGGCCATCCGCACGTGGCTGGCGGAGGGCACCGAGGCGGCCATGAATCGCTACAACGGTTTCAAGGCTCCTTCGGCGGCCGACGAAGGGGGCGGCGCCCAGTAGGCAGTTCTTCTTCTTTTTTGGGAAAAGGTTCCACTTCCGGTTGGAAGTGGAACCTTTTTGCATTTCTCAAAGCGGCTTCTTCGGTGAGGGCAAAGGATCGATGGCTACCACTCCGGGGTAGGTTTAGAATTCTGGATTACCTGGTGCTTTCGACGAGGGCGGCATGAGAATCCACGGGGCCGTTCATTCTTTTTTCTGCCAGGGCAAAAGAATAACCTTGCCGGCAGAGCTCGAACGGGCCAGTTCGATTCCGGCAGCAAAATCCTGAAGAGGAAGACGGTGTGTGATCACGGACTCCACCTGCAGGCGACCACTAACTACCATGTTCTGCATAGTTTCCCAGGTGGCGAACATAAGGCGTCCGTGAATACCGAAGATGGTAGCTTCTTTGAAAACGATGTCCGACCCAACGTCAAGTTCCAAGTTCTTTTCAGGAAGACCGATTATGGCCGCCCGGCCGCCTTTCATTAGGGCCTGAAAGGCCTGGCTCAGGGCCGTTGTATTGCCGGAAGCCTCGATAAAAGCATCTACGCCATAACCATCCGTCAATGCTATAAGGACGGCTGCAAGGTCGTTTCCGGCCGGGTTAATGAGATGATCTGCTTCTAACTTTGCAGCCAGCTCAAGCCTAGTTGGACTGACATCAATGGCAATGGTACGGGCGGCCCCCAGCGCGCGCAGCGAAGCTAGAGCGAAAAGGCCTATGGGTCCGCACCCGAATACGGCCACGGTTTTCCCGGCCGGTTCTAAGACCTGTGCACCGCGAAAGGCCGTACCCAGTGGTTCAAAGAGGGCACCGACTTCATAAGTGACTTCCTGGGGCAGGGGCCATGCGCAGGCGGCAGGAACGCGGGCGTATTGGGCAAAACACCCTTCAGTGTGGACGCCAAAGAGCTCAAGGTTCTGGCAGATGTGCTGTCGCCCGGTGTGGCAAAGGCGGCAGGTGCCGCAGGGAATGTGGGTGTCTACGGCCACCCGGTCACCAACCACCAGATTGTCGACGCCTCTTCCTACTTCCACCACATCGCCGGCACATTCGTGGCCTAAAATGATCGGCAGTTTGATGCCTGCGTTTTGAGCCCAACTGTTCCATTCGTAAATGTGAACATCGGTGCCACAAATGGCAGCCGCACGTACCCGGATGATCACTTCGCCGGGACCGGCAGAAGGGATGTCGCGTTCAATGAGGCGTACTCCCGGGCCGGCGCGTTCTTTAACCACAGCGGACATACGAGGCATAGAACCGTCTCCTTTCGCGTTACTCCAAGCTCACTTTGCCATGAGGCTCGGGAGCCAGAGGGAGATGCTCGGGAAGTAGGTTATGACGATAAGAGCAAGAAAAGCGGCTATAACAAACGGGATCACTGCCCGGGAAATTTCGTCCATCGAAATGCGGGCTATATTGGCACCGACATAGAGGTTCACCGCCACCGGCGGGGTGATCTGACCGATGGCCAGGTTGACCGTCATCATCACTCCGAACCAGACCGGGTCCCAGCCGAAGTGGGCCATGACCGGCATAAGGAGGGGGAGAAGCAGGTAGTAAATGGAGATGGCATCGAGAAGCATGCCGGCGATGAAGAGGATCACGTTAATGATAAAAAGCAGCACATACTGGTTGGAGGTGAGTCCGATGGCGAACTGGGAGATTTTCTCTACCACACCCAGGGTGGTCATGGCCCAGGCGAAGATCCCAGCAAAGGCTACTACCAGCATTACCACTGCCGAAGAGACGCTGGATTCTACCAAGAGGTCGTAGAGGCTCTGCCAGGTGACTGTACGGTAAATGAAAATCCCCACAAAAAGGCCGTAGAAGATGGCAACGGCGGCCGCTTCGGTAGGGGTAAAAACACCACCGTATATGCCACCCAAGATGATAACGGGGGCGATAAGTCCCCAGAAAGCTTCCTTAAAAGCCTGCCACACTTCGGCGAGTTTTCCGAAGCGGTCGCCGCCGTAGCCGCGTGCCACCGAGATCAAGAAGGCGGCGATGATAAGAAAGAGGCCTACTAAAATGCCCGGAAGGATGCCGGCGATAAAGAGTTTGCCGATAGATGCTCCCGTGATTACCCCGTAAACCACAAAAGCAATGCTGGGTGGGATGATGATGGCGAGACCGCTAGCTGCCGACATCAGGGCCGCAGCGAACCCCCTGTCGTAGCCCGCTTTGACCATGCCGGGAATGAGGATGGTCCCGAGGGCGGCCACCGTGGCCGGGCCGGAGCCGGAGACGGCACCCCAGAAGAGGGCGGTAATCACGGTGACGATAGCGAGGCCGCCGCGTACCGGTCCCACGAGGAGGGAGATGAGGCGGATGATTTTATCCGAAATGCCAACCTTGCCCATGAGCACGCCGGCCAGAATGAAAAAAGGGATGGCCAGGAGCGAAAACTTGGAGATGTTGGCAAAGAAGACCGGCGCGAACATCTGGGTGCCCAGGCCGGCGAGCGAAATTACGGTCATGCCGGCCAGGCCTAAGGACACCGCGATGGGGATACGCAAAAAGACCAACACGAAAAAGAGCCCAAGAAGGAGTACTCCAGGATCGATCGCGAGAGACACATTAACACCTCCGCACCATTAGCCGTTGCTTTTTTCACGGGCTCCAAGTTCGCGTACCTCTTCCCAGGTTGATTGAATAACCCGTAAAAGCATAATTAGGGCCCCGAAAGGTACGGCCAAACCGAAGATCCACATGGGTAGAGCCATAGAATAAGTAGTCATTTGGTTTTTGTACTCTTGAACTACCATACCTACTCCCTGAGCGAAAAGGAGCAAGAAAAGCACGGTGCCGGCAAAGCCGGAGAGCACGGCCACAGCCTTCTGCCAGCGCTTAGGAAAGAGGTTGGTGAGAAAAGTTACTCCTAAATGTGAGCGTTTGCGGAAGGCAATCGCACCGCCGAGAACCGTGATCCAGACGAAGAGATTGACTACTAGCTCCTCGGTAAAGGCTAGAGAGCCGTTAGTGAGATAACGCACAATTACGTTAAGGAAGGTAAGAACACTGATAAAAAAGAGGAGTACGGCGCAAAGGTACTCTTCCAGCTTATCCAGGACGTTCCACACAAAATTCCACCCTTTCCCGACCTGACTTGTGGCGGAAAGGGGGTGCCCAGCCGGGAGCACCCCCGTAAACGGCTTCTGGTTACTTCGCTGCTTTAGCTACGGCCTCTTCGAATCCCTTAACAATTTCGAGGCCTACTTTTTCCGCGTACTTCTCATATACGGGCTTTACCTTTTCTTTAAAGACGGCGATTTCTTCCGGCGTCAGATCGGTTATAATCATCCCTTGTTGTTTCAAGAATTCAATACCCTCGGCAAGCCCCTCGCGGCTGATTTGCTTCTGGTAGGCCATGGCATCCTCGGCCGCTTTCTTTAGCTGTTCTTGGATGTCCGGTGGGAAGCTGTTCCAGACGTCTTTGTTGACGGCTAGGGCGAGGGCGTCGTACGAATAGTGCCAGTTGGTAAGGTATTTCTGCACTTCATAGATCTTGGTGGGGATAATGATACCTACGATGGGGTTCTCCTGGCCGTCGATGGTTCCTTGCTGCAACGCAGTGAAAACCTCACCCCAGTTCATGGAGATGGCGTTGGCTCCGAGGGCCCGCATGATATCGATGTACATAGGCGTAACCACGCGCATCTTTAGGCCTTTGAAGTCATCCGGCGTCTTGATGGGACGTTTATTGTTCGTTACTTCACGGAACCCGTTCTCGCCCCAGGCCAGCCCCACCATGTTGTACTTCTCCAGGGCCTTAAACAGCGGGTCGGCGGCGCCGGCCTCAATGGCGGCATCTACTGCCTCATAGCTGGGAAAAAGGAAGGGCAGGCCGAAGGCGTCAAACTCAGGAATAGTGGGAGCGATGTTGATGGTGGAGTTAAGCATGAAGTCGATGGCGCCGCTCTGCACCATTTCTGCCTGGCGCATCTGATCGCCGCCGGTGAGCATGGCGTTGGGGTAAACCTTAATGTTAACTTTGCCGCCCGTGTATTCTTTAGCGAGCTCGGCGAACTTCATACCACCCTGGCCCCATTTCGTTTCTGGAGCCACGTTCATGGTAAGCTTATATTCGTTCTTAAGCTGCGGGGCATTGCTGCCCTCGGCCGGTTTCTCTTCGGCCGGTTTGCTGCCTCCGCCGCTGCAGCCGGCGGTAAAAACGAGGAGAGTTAGAACGACGGTTATAGCCAGCACACGGCGAATTGATTTGTCCATTCTGCGCACCCGGCTTTCGGGTGCTTCACCTCCTTTTTTTCGGCCATCCTAGGCGAAACCCATGACCCCCTGACTTGCACTTCTAGTTAGATTACCGGTCATGAATACCCCCTTTCGCGGTCAGCCACCTGGCTGGCGCTAACAGATTTCTTTTACTGCTGCTATGATGTCCTCTACCTGCGGCAGCATCAGGGGCTCCAGAGCTGGGCTGAACGGGACCGGCACGAACTTAGCGCCAACGCGCTTAATTGGTCCATCCAGGTAATCGATTATTTCTTCGGCTACCACTGCAGCCACTTCCGACCCCACGCCGCCGTTCTTCGTGGCTTCGTGGGCGATCACCAGATGCTTTGTCTTTTTCACCGAAGCGAAAATAGTTTCCTTGTCGAGGGGTACAATGGTGCGAAGGTCGATGACCTCGGCTTCAATACCCTCTTCAGCCAGTTTTTCTGCGGCCTTAAGGGCTTTATGGAGGGTGATGGAGTAGGAGACGATGGTAACATCTCTACCTTCCCGCACCACCTTGGCCTTGCCGATGGGCACGAGGAACTCGCCGTCCGGCACCGGCCCCTTCATGCGGAAGAGGTCCTTGTTTTCAAAGTAAAGCACAGGATTGTCGTCCCGGATGGCGGCTTTCAAGAGGCCCTTGGCGTCCGCCGGGTTGGAAGGGATGACCACTTTCAGACCCGGTACGTGTACAAACCAGGCTTCCAAACTTTGGGAATGCTGGGCGGCGGCGGAACGAGCCGCGCCGTCCGGGGCGCGTAGAACCATGGGGACCTTGCACTGGCCGCCGAACATGTAACGAATCTTGGCCATCTGGTTTACAACCTCGTCCATGGCCACGGTGATGAAGTCCACAAAGTGCATGTCCACCACCGGGCGCATTCCGGCCAGAGCAGCGCCTACGCCGGCGCCGACGATGGCCGTTTCGGAAATGGGGGTGTCGCGTACCCGGTCGAAGCCGAATTTTTGCGGCAGTCCCTTAAACTGGCCAAAAATGCCGCCCTGGCGCGCGATATCTTCTCCCATAAGGAATACCCGGTTGTCGCGCTCCATCTCCTCGGCCATGGCTTCCATAGTTGCTTCGGCGAAGGTTATTTCCCGCATGCTGCTTCCCCGCTTTCTACGTAGAGATCTTCGAATAACTCTTCCGGAGCCGGGAAGGGGCTCTTCCTGGCAAAGTCTACCGCTGCCTCGATGTCTTCCCGTACTTGGGCTTCAATTTCGGCCAACTCCCTTTCGGTGAGCCGGTTTGCACCCAGGACCTGCTGCCGGAAATTCTTCAGGGGATCGTCATTTTCCAGGTGTTCCTGAACTTCCTGGCGCGTCCGGTAAAGCTCCGGGTCACCCACGAAGTGGCCTTTGATCCGGTAGGTTTTCGCCTCAAGGAGGGTGGGGCCGCCGCCCGAACGAGCGCGCTCTACGGCCGCTTGAGCGGCTTCATAGACCGCAAAGACATCGTTACCGTTGACGACCACACCCGGGATGCCGTAACCTATGGCCCGGTCGGCGATATTCTCCACCGAAGTGCTAGTGCGGTAAGGAGTGGTTGAGGCATACTGGTTGTTTTCACAGACAAAGACTACGGGCAATTTCCAGACGGCGGCCATGTTTAGTCCTTCATGAAAAGTACCGCGGTTGGAGGCCCCGTCGCCGAAGAAGCAAACTGCTACCTGATCAGTACCCATAAGCCTGGCCGCCAGCGCTGCTCCTACCGCCAGGTTAAAACCACCGCCGACTACGCCGTTGGCTCCAAGCATGCCGATGGAAAAATCGGCGATGTGCATAGAGCCGCCTTTGCCCCGGCAGTAACCGGTGCGCTTGCCGAAAATTTCGGCCATCATTCGCTTGAGGTCGGCGCCCTTGGCGATGGTGTGTCCGTGGCCGCGGTGGGTGCTGGTGATGTAATCGGTTTTCCTGAGATTGGCCATTACTCCGGTAGCCACTGCTTCCTCGCCGATGTAAAGGTGAACGAATCCGGGGATTTCGCCCGCCAAGAAGAGGTCGTTGACCCTTTCTTCAAAGGAGCGAATCGTATACATGGTCCGGTAAAAACCTTTAAGCTGTTCTTGCGAAAATTCCAAAACCTACCGCACCTCCTTGCAACTGAAAACGGCCTTTTTCTGCACTTTTTTGGTAAAGGGGAAAGCGGCCGGCCGTTATTCGCACTTAACTATGAGGGCATGCAAGGGTTGTGCCAGTAAGTTTGGAAGGTTTCAGCAGAAAAAACAAGGGGGCTTTTACCCCTTAGCTCTTTTCTAGAGTGTTCCCTACTGCTCAAATTTTGCGCAGTGCAGCAGCCGGGAAAATGGAAAAGCTGATCACGGCAGGAATTCATGGCTCTGCTCAAAAATAGGACAGTGCACAAAATTTGAGCATAGACAGCTGCCGGCCCCTTAACCGGCACGAATGTGGTACTTCTTAAGCTTGTTATAGAGTGTGTTCCGACTGATCTTAAGGAGGCGGGCGGCCAGAGATATGTTACCGCCTACCGCCTGAAGGGCCTGCTCAATAGCTCTTTTTTCCAGTTCTTCGATTGAAAGCGGCTCACTGAAGACAGGTCCTGCCGCCTGCTGATGCTTCAGGAAGCGTAATACTTCTGCCGCGCTGATCTCTTTTCCGCGCGCCATATTTACAGCCCGCTCAATAACATTCTCCAACTCGCGCACATTCCCTGGCCACGGGTACGAGCGCAGGATTTGCAGTGCACCGGGGCTGAATGAGTGTACTTCGTGACCTAGTTTGCGGCTGATCTTCTCAGTAAGCCGTTCCACCAAAAGGTCCAGGTCGCTGCCTCGCTGCCTTAGCGGGGGTATAGGGATGAAGATGACGTTGAGCCGGTAATAGAGATCGCGCCGGAAATTGCCCTGCTCCACTTCGTAGGCCAAATCCTTATTGGTGGCAGCAATGACGCGCACGTCGCAGTCAATATAATGGGTGCCTCCCAGGCGTACTACCCGGTGTTCCTGAAGCACGCGGAGGAGTTTGGCCTGCATATCGAGAGGCATGTCGCCGATTTCATCGAGAAAGATGGTTCCACCGGAGGCCAGCTCGAACTTCCCAGGCCGGCCGCCGCGCGAGGCTCCGGTGAAGGCGCCTTCCTCGTAACCGAAAAGCTCGCTTTCAATAAGCTCGCGCGGCAGGGCGGCACAGTTTAGGGCTACAAACGGCCCCTCACGCCGGTTACTGGCATTGTGGATGGCCTGGGCGAAAAGCTCCTTGCCGGTGCCGCTTTCGCCCTGCAGCAGCACCGGGGAGGAACTTTGCGCGGCGATCTTGGCCAGCCGCACGCATTCTGCCATTTCCCGGCTCTCGCCCAGAATATCGGCGAAGGTGAAGTTGGCCGTAGCTCCGACCATCTGGTTGACCATTTTGCGCACGCGCTTAATCTCGCGGAAGGTGTCAACAACGCCGGTAAGATTGCCATTTTCGTCGCGTATAGGGACGGCCGTCTTAATAAAATGCTTGAAGCCAGTTCCGGTCTTCACCATGAACTCCCGGTCTACATAGCCCTGGCCCGTCTCCAGCACGGAAAGCACCACCGGCCTGAAGTCCACGATGTCTCCGATGTACTGCCCGATAACCTTTTTCGGATCGACCCCAAGGATGCGCCCGCCGGTGGCGTTCATATACGTGATGTGGCCGGTGCGGTCGATGGTGAGGAGGCCATCGGACATGGACTCCACGATGGCTTCTTGATATTTGTGCTGCAGCTTGATCTCTTCTGCTGCTTGGCGCATGGCCAGCTGACCTTCGATGGCGCGGGCTGCAGCCACAACCATGCCCAAGGTATGAGGGTGAACGGCTTCGAGGACGCCCGAGACGTTGAGCGCTCCCCAAACTTGCCCGTCTGGCCCCAAAATGGGAGCGGCCGAGCAGGCAAAGGGGTGATGGGCGCGGCAATAGTGTTGGTATCCGGCTACCTGTACAGGGATTTTCTCTCTGAGTGCCGTGCCGATCGCCGTGTTACCCACGGTATTCTCGCGCCAGACGGCGCCGGGCACGAAGTTAAGCGCGCTGGCCGAGGCCTTGAGGATGGCCGGATCGCCGCGCACCTCGATCACCACGCCTTCCCTGTCCACCAGGACCACGGCAAAACCCGAGCCCTGCACAAACTCGTACAGGCTGGTCAGAAAGGGCCGTGCCACCTCGAGCAGGTCGGCATTGGCTGCAAGGCGTGCGGCATACTCCGGCGGCGGGAGGACCTCATGGCAGAAACCCCGTTCCGGGTCCACGCCCAATTGCCGGCAGCGTTGCCAGGCCTGAGCCACAAGGAGCGGCACCTCGGAGAGCAGCTCTCCCCGCTCAATGAACGTTTCCCACGCTTCCTTCAGGTTGCTCACGGGAGGCTGCACTACAGGCATTACCTTCCTATCCCCCCTATGTTCAAGGTTTGCTAAGATTAGCGTTTTCTCAGTTTATTTCTTTAGATTCGTTCTACTCTAGGAAGAATCCTCCCTGACTCCGTAGTAACTTTTCCAGGATGGCTCTCTTGGCGTGTGGCGAAGCCGGAGCAAAAAGTTCGGCGGCCGAGAATGATTTTCTGACTACATGTAGAATAAATTCAAGAGCAGCTAAGTGAGCGTTGAACTTTAAAAGTGTATCAATTGTACCTGGTGAATATTACCTAATGTGGGTAAATACCGAAAATGAGAACGCACCTATAAGGGCTCCGGCGAGCGGCGACGTGCGCTTTTAGGCGGACGGCTTCTGGAAGCGGCGCGGCTTATACCAACTGCACTGCATTGCCCAGAGGCACTCCTACATCATTATGGCTGGCGTAGGAGGAGCCGGCGGGGCTTTAGAGACGGGGGGAGGCTTCTTGAGCGTAACCATCAAAGACATTGCCCGGCTGGCGGGCGTATCCCACACTACTGTGGCACGCGCCCTTAACGGGCAACCGGGGGTGAGCGAAGAGACTCGTGCGCGCATCGTGGAACTGGCCCAGCGGCTGCGCTACCAGTCCAACGCCCTGGCGCGGGGGCTGGTGACCCGCCGCAGCCAAAGCATAGGCCTCTTAGTGCCTGATATGGCCAACCCGTTTTACGTGCAGGTGGCTAAGGGCATCGAGCAGGTGGCGGTTGAGGCCCACTACAGCTTAGTTATCTGCGACTCCGATCACGACCAGCAAAAGGAAATCAAGTACGTCCGTTTCCTCCGGGAAAAGCAGGTAGACGGCATGCTGGTGGTCCCGCTCCAGAAAGAAAAACAGCATTTTGTAGAGCTCTGCCTGGATGGTTTTCCTTTCGTCTTTATTGACCGCTATTTTCCCGACCTTCCCGTCCCCGGCGTCGTGAGCGACAATTATGGCGGGGCCAAGAAGGCCGTAGAGCATCTCCTCCAGCTTGGTTACCGCAGGATTGCTTTTCTGGTAGGAACAAGAGGAGGGTATGCGGCAGCGGAACGCCTCCGCGCCTACTGTGACGCTCTTAAAGGGGCCGGTTTTCCGGTGCGTGAAGATTACGTGCTGGAGACGCGGGGCGGTTATGCCGACGGCTACCGCCGGGCGCAGGACCTACTGCACCTGTCCCCGCTTCCCGAGGCCGTTCTGGCCGCCAATGATATGGTAGCCCTGGGGGTCATGCGCTACTTTGCCGAGCGGGGAGTGCGCATCCCTGAGGAAATGGCGCTGGTCGGCTTTGACGATATTGATTTTGCCGGCATGTTACCTGTACCTCTTACCACCGTGCGCCAGCACCCCCGGGAAATCGGCCGCAAGGCGGCAGAGCTTCTTCTTGATCTCGTTGAGGGCCGGCGTGAACGTCAAACTTCGGGACAGGCAATCGTATTCCCAACGGAATTGGTGGTGCGAAATTCGTGCGGCGTGCGCCGCGACGCACCGCAAAGATAAATAAAAGGACCCGCCGTACGCGGGTCCTTGAACTTATTTAGCGAAAACGTGGTTGCCGATTTGTGTTACAACCGGCCGGGTATAAATCCACGGCGACCAGGCCGTAGCCGGATTGTAGAAGTAGAGGGCACCGCCTGTGGGGTCTACACCAGATAAGGCATCCAGAGCCGCCCGTATGCTTTCCTCGTCCGGTGCTTGGTAAAAAGTCCCGTTCATGATTGGCTCAAAGGCATCTGCTTCGTAAAGGACACCTTCTAAGGTGTTCGGGAAACGCGGATCGCGAAGGCGATTGAGAATCACGGCTCCTACAGCCACTTTACCTTCGTAGGGTTCTCCCTGTGCCTCGGCATGGATCATTTGGGCCAAGAGCTGTACTTCGCGGCTTGAGGCACGCGGCGTACCGCGGGAAGCCAGAGTCTGGGTAGCTTGATACGATTGGGAACTCCTGTAGGGAATGGTGAGCACGTCGCCCGGATAAATCCAATCCGTCCAGATGTTGTTGGCCCGGCGTAGCTCCTCCACAGTTACGCCGTATCTCTGACTGATAAACCACAGCGTGTCGCCCGGCTGCACGATGTACGCCTGAGCTGCGGCAGAAGCAGGCGCAACGAAAACTAGAAACGCAGCTAGGCCGGCGACAATACCTTTCCTTTCCAGCATCAAGTTGAACTTCTCCGACATGAACCGTGTTACTTTTTGCAGCATGTGTATCGCTCCTTTCCTTCACTCGCTTCCGGGGTTAGTTCCGGGTTAGGACCGAAGGATGTCCCTCTCCTTAAGGAGATTCACCCGCCGCAAGAGCGGCACTTCCCCCGTACCTCCCCAAAGGGAGGATTCAGCAAAGACAACCCGACGCTGCCCGTCAAGTTGTCCAAGGCTGTAACAATGATAACAGATGAGGCCTGCCTTGTCAGGGGCGAGGAAGCGAGAAGAGCCTGCCCGGTTAGCGGTAGTTGGGCGTGAGGTACAAGCAGCGGCCTGCGGCGCAACGAAGGATGTGCTTCCGGCAGATAAAAGGGCCCTGGGAGTAAACTCCTAAAAAATAAGGCCCTCTACCAGGGCCTAAAGGCTGAGGATCATTTGTACAGTTTCCCCGTCGTAGCCCACCATGACCTCCCGTACCAGATCCGGTTGGACTACTTGACTGAGTTTACTTCTGGAGAGTTGGAGGAGATCAGTAGCGGAGATGTCTTCCAAAAGCTGCCGCTCATGCTCTTCTACCGAGAGGGTCACCGAAATTAAACCCTTAACTGCGGTAAGCTCCATGCCAACTTAACCCCCCAACCCAAGCGTTTTATTTTTTAGCTTCCGCTTCGCTCACCCCTCGAGTTTCATCGCCGGCCCCGGACATGTCGGCCTGCAGCTGGGCGATGAGTTCATCCAGCCTCAGAGAAAGCTCGTAAACAACCGGTGTGCGCAGTTGGGACGGATTGGAACTGACCAGGCGGTAGAGCTTTTCCCGGAGGGCTTCGATCTCTTGATCGAGCTCGCGCAGCCGCCGGGGCTTCTCACTCACAACCTTCACTCCGCTCGCCCCTTTCCTGCGATCTATGTCAATATTATACAATTATGGTAAGAAGAATCCAAGAGCCGGCATATAAAAACTTACTTAGAGGTTTGCTGGGACTAAACTTGCACCTCTTTATTGCCCCCGATATAATAAAGTAGGCGGAAAGGGCGAGGCGCCGGAGTTTGCGCCTCGTTGCTTTTACTTGACTCCCGATAGGGGGGAAAAGGATGGCCCTTTGGAAAAACGAAGGGGAAAATAACGAGCTCAGCCAGCTTTTTGATAATTTGACCCGCGGCCTGTCTGAACAGTTGATACATGGCCTGAGCGGAGCACAGAAGGCCTATGTTGCTGCCCGTATTCTCCGGGAGGTTAGGCGGCCGGCTCTTTATCTGACAAGTCACCTGCAGCAGGCGGAGACGGTGAGGGACGACCTAGCGGCTTTTCTTCCTGAAGCGAAGATTCAGGTTTTTCCGTCGGCTGAGGTACTACCGTATGAATACTATGCCGAAAGCCCGGAGCTTACGGCGCAGCGACTGAACGTCCTCGGCGCTCTGGCGCGCGGCGAGGCAGGGGTTGTTGTAGCTCCGCTTACGGCTCTCATGCGCCGCCTTCCTCCCCGGGATGTTTTTTCGCAGCAGGGCTTTTGGCTGCGTCCGGGGGAGGAAGTGGAGCGGGAGAAGATGCTGGAGCACCTAGCCGAGCTTGGCTATAGGCGCGTAGAGCGGGTGGAGAGCCGGGCGGAATTCGCCGCGCGCGGAGACATCATCGACATTTTTCCTCTACCGGCATCCAGGCCCCTTAGACTAGAGCTTTTTGACACCACGATTGACTCCTTGCGCGAGTTTGATCCGACGAGCCAGCGGTCGCTCACCCAGGTTGAGGCGGCCTGGATCGGGCCGGCTAATGAGATTGTCCTGCCGCGGGAACGGCGGGAAGCGGCAATTGCCGCTTTTGCTGCTTCGGCCGAGCGGTATGAGAAGGGGCTCAAAGAGCGAGGTCTTACCGCCCAAGCCGAACGGGTACGCCAGCGCACGGCGGCTTTCTTGGAGCGGGTGCGCGAGGGATTGCCCGAGGCCGTGGAAAGGCTGCTGCCCTTTGCCTACCGTGAGGAGGCCTACCTTACCGATTATCTGTTGCCACAGACCCTGGTTTTTTTGGATGAACCGTTGGAGTTGGTAGAAGAGGGGCGGAACTTTGCCCGCGAAATTTCTGATATGCAGAAACAACTCCTGGAGGACGGTAACCTGCTGCCTGAGGAGGTCCATCTTTACGCCGGCCTGGATGAAATTATGGGCCGGCTGGGACGCTATCAGCGAGTAGGAATCGGCCTTTTCCTGCGGCGTGCTCCCTACAGTAGCCCGCAGGCCTTTGTTTCCTTACCGGCCCGGAGCCTCACACCTTACCATAAGAACGAAGAGCGCTTGGCGGCGGATCTCAAGCGCTGGCACCATGACGGCTACCGTATTACCATAAGGGCGAGTAATGAAAGCCGGGCCGAACGCTTAAGAACGTGGCTGAAAGAGCATGTGCCGGCGGTTAGGGTGGAGGTGGTTGTCCGGCCCATCTCCCAGGGTTTTGAACTTCCTACGCTCAAGACCGTAGAAATTAGCGACGGAGAGATCTTCGGTCAGGCCCGCCGCCGGGAACGGCGGACGGCCATGGATGAGGCTGCCATTTCCACTTTTACGGACCTGAAGGTAGGGGACCTGGTGGTACACGTGGTCCACGGCATCGGGCGCTATCAGGGCGTGAAAACCTTGGAGAGCGCAGGCAGTGTTCGGGATTACCTGGTGCTGGAATATGCCGGGCACGACCGTCTCTATGTGCCGACGGATCAGGTCCACCTCCTGCAAAAGTACATCGGCCCTGAGGGGGAAAACCCGCGCCTCAGTAAGTTGGGCGGGAACGAATGGCAGCGGGCAAAAAGCAGGGCGAAACGCTCTGTGGAAGAAATGGCCAAAGAGCTCCTGGACCTTTACGCGCGCCGGAAGGCTGCGCCGGGATACGCCTTCAGCCCGGATACCGTGTGGCAGAAAGAGTTTGAGGAAGCTTTCCCTTACGAGGAAACGCCCGACCAGCTGAAGGCCATTGAAGAAGTTAAGCGGGATATGGAGAGCCCGCACCCGATGGACCGCCTCCTTTGCGGTGATGTAGGTTACGGCAAGACGGAGGTAGCCATCCGCGCCGCCTTTAAGGCGGTGATGGACGGGAAACAGGTGGCCGTGCTGGTACCAACCACCATCCTGGCCCAGCAGCACTACACCACTTTCCGCCAGCGCCTGGCCCGTTATCCCATCCAGATTGAGATGCTGTCGCGGTTTCGAAGCAGGGAGGAACAGCGGGAGATTTTAAAGCGCTTAAAACGGGGAGCCATTGACATCATCATAGGCACTCACCGCCTGGTCTCGAAGGACGTACGCTTTGCCGATTTGGGGCTGGTCATCATCGACGAAGAGCAGCGTTTCGGTGTGCGGCAAAAGGAACGCCTGAAGGAGCTTAAGGCTTCAGTGGATGTTCTCACCCTGACCGCCACTCCCATTCCGCGGACGTTGCACCTTTCGATGGTGGGCCTTAGGGATATGAGTTTGATTCAAACACCGCCCGAGGACCGTTATCCGGTGCAGACCTATGTAGTAGAGTACAGTGACTCCCTGGTACGCGACGCCATTTCCCGCGAGCTGGCCCGGGGAGGTCAGGTGTTTTATCTTTATAACCGCGTAGAGGGCATTGAGGCCGAGGCGCGCCGGGTGGCGGCGCTTGTTCCCCAAGCTCGGGTAATTGTGGCTCACGGCCAGCTTTCCGAGACGCAACTGGAGCGTGCCGTTCTGAGTTTTCTTGAGCGCGAGTACAATGTGTTGGTGTGTACGAGTATTATCGAGAACGGTCTGGACATGCCCAACGTCAACACCCTAATCGTGCGCGATGCCGATAGACTGGGGTTGGCCCAGCTCTACCAGCTCAGGGGGCGCGTCGGGCGGTCCAACCGTGTGGCTTACGCCTACTTTACCTATGAACCGGACAAACTTCTTTCCCCGGCGGCCGAAAAACGCCTTCAGGCCCTAAGAGAATTTACGGAACTCGGTTCCGGTTTTAAGCTTGCGCTCCGGGATCTGGAGATCAGGGGAGCCGGCAATATTCTGGGCGCTGAACAACATGGACACATTGCGGCCGTTGGTTTCGAAATGTATTGTAGCCTCTTAGAAGAGGCGGTGCGGGAGCTGAAGGGGGAAAAGCCGCGTTCGGAAGTGGAGCCCCAGCTGGATCTCAAGGTGAACGCCTATCTACCGGAAAGTTATGTGGCCTCGCCCCGGGATAAAATAGAGTTGTACAAGGCCATCGCTGCCTGTCGCAGTGAAGAAGACGTGGAAGAAGTTGCCGCGGATCTTATCGATCGCTTCGGGAACCCACCGAACGAAGTCGTGACACTCCTGGAGGTGGCGCGCGTGCGCGTGTTGGCGCGGGAAGCCGGGGTTACTTCCCTCGCCCAGAAGGGAGAGAAGGTGATCCTCACCCTGGCTCCGGGCACTTATCTTACGCCGGACGAGGTTATGGCTTTAAACCGGGCCACGCGCCGGCGCCTGGCACCGGTGCCGGGGCAGGGAAGGGAGTTCGTCTTTCGCACCGACGGGTTGAAGCCGGAGGAAATACCTTCTTCTCTTCGGGAGGCGCTCAAGGAGCTCAAAAAGCTTGCCGCCGCCCGGCCTGTTGAGTACAATGGGACTAACGATTAAAGCCTTGGCGATGCCGAGTCGTGGTGGCCAACGAAAAAATTAAGGGGGCAAATTTGTTGAAAAAAAGGGTGTTCCTGGCGGCGCTGGCTACGGTGCTGATTTTGGTTTCCGGGTGCGGCGGCGACCGGGTAGTAGGTACGGTCGGCGGCAAAGAGTTACGCGAAACGGATGTAGACAGGCGGGTGGCCATAGGCTCTCTCCTTATGCCTGAGCTGGACGTGAGCCAAGTGCCGCGTGCCGGCGTGGTAGACCAGCTCTTGGAGGAAGAAATGCTGCTTACGGAAGCTGAAAATCAGGGGATCACGATTGAACCGGAAAAAGTAAAGGCGGCTTGGGAGGAACTTTACGCCGGCCTTATGGCCCAGTACGGAGATGCCGAGAAACTGGAGGCGGCGCTCAAAAAAGCCGGGATAACAGAGAGCGATCTGAAGAAAGTACTGGCAGACAACCTCAAGCTGGCGGAGCTTTACCAGAAGGTGACGGCCGACGTCAAGGTAAGTGCGGATGAGGCCGAGCAATACTACCGGGAAAACTTGGCAGAGTTTGAGGTACCGGAACAGGTCAAGGCCAGCCACATCTTGGTGGCAGAAGAGAAATTGGCTGAGGAAATCCGCAGTCGGCTCCTCAAAGGTGAGGATTTCGCTGAGCTCGCCAGGGAATACTCCATAGACCCCGGTTCTAAGGAAACCGGCGGCGAGCTGGGATACTTTTCGCGTGGCCAGATGGTGCCTGAGTTTGACCAGGCGGCCTTTGATACTCCGGTCGGCGAGCTCAGCCCGGTAGTGAAGTCTAGTTTTGGTTTTCACATCATTAAGGTTGAGGATAAAAAACCTGCCCGCACTTTAAGTTTTGCCGAGGTAGAGGAGGTACTGACGAAACACCTGGAGGACCAAAGAAAGGCCGACAAATTCGCAGCCTTTATGGCCGATCTCAAGGAAAAGCTCAAGCCTCAAAACAAACTGCAGCCGTCGGCTTCCTGAACGCGGCACTTTTCCCCACTCCTCATGGCAAAAATGAATAAAAGTGTCAAAATCACTATATACTATCTGTGTAGAGATTCCCGGATGAAGCGGGGAAAAGGAGGGGTGGGAATGAAGGCGACGGGCATCGTTCGACGCATCGACGACCTGGGACGTGTGGTTATACCCAAGGAGATTCGCAGAACCTTACGCATTCGGGAGGGAGACCCTCTAGAAATATTTGTAGACCGGGAAGGGGAGGTTATCCTTAAGAAATACTCCCCCATCGGCGAACTCAGCGATTTTGCTCAGGAATACGCAGATTCCCTCGCTGAAGCCGTAGGACACATCGCCTGCATTGCCGATCGCGACACCATCATCGCCGTGGCCGGAGCCCCTAAGAAGGAGTTCCTTAACAAGCCGATTAGCCCCGCAGTGGAGAAGGTTATGGAGGAACGCCGGACGGTTCTCATCAACAATCCAAAAGAGAACAAGTACTGTAAGGATTGCGTGACTGAGGACGACGACTGCCGCTTCAGTGCCGAAGTTATCGCCCCCATTATCGCCGAAGGGGATCCTATCGGGGCCGTAATACTCTGCTCCAAGAACCCCGATGTAAAAATGGGGGAGTTGGAGGTGAAGCTCGCCGAAACGGCTGCCGGCTTCCTGGCCAAGCAAATGGAACAATAAAGCGACGGGGTAAAGGTGGGACCGGGTTTAACGCCGGTCCCCTTTTTGGTATAATGAGGAAGTGGCCCGGGAAGGGAGAGGTGGGCATGAAAAACAACCGGTCGCAATCCTTCCTCGGCGGGGCGGCCATCCTAGCCGCGGCCGGAATTATAAGCAAGGTTTTCGGCGCCGTTTACCGCATTCCGTTGGCGCGCCTCATCGGTGCAGAAGGTATGGGCCTTTACGGCATGGCCTACCCGCTGTACACCATGATTTTGGCTCTTTCGACGGCGGGCGTGCCGGTGGCCATATCCAAACTGGTGGCCGAGAAGCTGGCTCAGGAGAAGCTGGGTGAGGCACGGCAGGTTTTCCGCGTAGCCCTAGAAGCCCTCTTCGCTTCCGGGTTGGCCTTTAGCCTTCTTCTTTTCGGCTTAGTGCACTTTATGGTAGGGCATGGTTTCCTGCGCGATGCCCGTGCCTTCTGGCCGGTGGTGGCCATCTCTCCGGCCGTTTTTCTGGTGGCAGTGGTGTCGGTTCTCCGCGGCTATTTCCAAGGCCAGCAAAACATGCTGCCGACGGCAGCATCTCAGGTGCTGGAGCAAATTCTTAGAGCGGGCACGGCGCTCCTTTTGGGTTACCTTCTTATTAGGCGCGGGGTTGAGTTCGCGGCCGCCGGCGCAGCGTTTGGTGCAGTGACCGGGGCGGCGGGCGCGCTGGCGGTCCTTCTCTGGTATATGAGAAGAGAGGGTCTCACCTTTAGAGAAAGGGTGGAGCCGGGGGCACGCTGGAAAATCCTGCGTAACGTATTCAGCCTGGCCGTTCCTGTGTCCCTCGCCGGCCTGGTGATGCCCATTATGCAAAACTTGGACGTGATCATCGTCCCGCGCCGTTTGGAAGCGGCCGGGTACGGCGTTCGCGAGGCAACGGCTCTTTTTGGGCAGCTTTCACAAATGGCGGCCACCTTGATCAATCTTCCTACCATCATAACCGTGGCCTTGAGTGTGAGCTTGGTGCCGGCCATCTCGGCCGCGGTTGCCGGCGGGGATAAGGCAGTACTTAGGGCGCGTATGGAAACGGCGCTTCGGTTGACGGTTCTCCTTGAACTTCCGGCCTTTGTCGGGCTTTTCGTCCTGGCCCGGCCGGTTATGGCGCTTCTTTACGACCTGCCCGCTGCTGGGACGGCGCTCGCCTCCCTTTCGGCCAGCTGTCTCTTCCTCGGTCTGCATCAGACTACGTCCGGGATTCTGCAGGGTTTAGGCCGTACGGATATCCCTGTGCGCAGCTTGCTGGTCGGAGCGGCGGTCAAAGTGTTCTTAACTTACGTCCTTACGGCCATTCCCGCCCTCGGCATTCGGGGGGCCGCCTTGGGTACGGTGGCCACCTTCACCGTGGCTGTGCTTTTTAATTCCCTGGCCATCGATCGGCTGGTCGGTTTTCCCTGGAATACCCGGGAGCTGGTGCTCAAACCCGCTGCAGCCGCCATAATTATGGCCGCCTGCGTACAAACCGGATACCGGCTCTTGCTGCCGCTATTGGGGACGAGCCTTGCGACGGTTTCGGCTATCGGGATTGGTGTGGCATCTTACGGATTGGCCCTTATCGTCGTTCGCGCTGTGCGCCCAGAGGACCTGGAGCTATTGCCCGGGCCGGTTCGTGCCATTGCCCGGTATCTCCGGGTGCCAAGCCCTGCAAGGAGGTAAGAAAATGGCCAAGATCACTGTGGTCGGACTCGGACCGGCCGGCCTGGACCTGGTTCCACCCCGGTCACGGCAGGCACTGGAGGCGGGCCCCCTTTATCTCAGAACGGCCAGGCATCCGGCGGCCGAAGAGCTCTTATCTTCCGGCCGCACGGATATACGGAGCTTTGATGATCTTTACGATAAAGCGGAAAGCTTCGAAGCGCTCTACGCTCAGATAGTATCCGAACTCATTCATGCCGCCGGGAAGGCCGATATCGTCTATGCCGTGCCCGGCCACCCCTTGGTGGCCGAGGACACGGTGCGCCGCCTGCGGGAGCTGGCTCCGTACTCCGGGGTAGAGCTGGAGATAATCCCGGCGGTGAGCTGCCTCGATACCATCTTCATCTCCCTCGGCCTCGACCCGGCGGCGGGGCTCGAGGTGCGCGATGCCCTTACCTTTGACAGCAAGCCCCTCAACCCGGCCGTCCCTCTTCTCCTTCTCCAGGTATACAGCCGGCTCGTAGCGGGAGATGTTAAGCTGAGGCTCATGGAAGTTTACCCGCCTGAGCATGCCGTAAAGCTGGTACGGGCGGCAGGAGTCCCCGGCGAGGAGGCCGTCGAGGAGCTTCCCCTCTACGAGCTGGACCACCGGCCCTGCGACCACCTCACCAGCCTGTACGTGCCGCCTATTCCTGCAGCGGAGCCTCACCGCTACCCGCTGGACCCACTGGTCGAGGTCATGGCTGCTCTGCGCGGCCCACACGGTTGCCCGTGGGATAAGGAACAAACCCATGCACTTCTCCGCCGGTACCTCATTGAGGAGTGTTATGAGGTCATTGAAGCTATTGATGAGAACGACATGCATAAACTCCGGGAAGAGTTGGGAGACTTACTTTTACAGGTGGTCTTCCACGCCCGCTTGGCTGAAGAGACCGGGCACTTCAATATAAACGATGTTATCCAGGGAATTGTGGCCAAGATGATCCGGCGTCACCCGCACGTTTTTGGTGAGATTCGAGTGAAGGACTCCTCTGAGGTGCTGGCCAACTGGCAGGAGATTAAACGCCGGGAAAAAGAAGAAGCAGGCGAGATCCCAACTGCTTTGGGCGGTGTGCCGCGTGCTCTGCCGGCACTCCTTCGAGCCTACAAGGTTCAAGGGCGGGCGGCACGGGTGGGTTTCGACTGGCCGAACGTGGAGGGTGCCTGGGAAAAGGTAAGAGAAGAGATGGAGGAACTGAAGGCGGCCGCTGCCGCCGGCGATAAGACGGCGGTGGAGGAGGAATTAGGAGACCTCCTTTTTGCGGTGGTCAACGTGGCACGTTTTCTCAAGGTGGAGCCGGAGCTGGCGCTTGCCACTACCACCCGTAAGTTCGAGGAGCGGTTCGCTTTCATCGAACAAGCCGCCGCTGCCATGGGGCGACCACTGAACGACCTGACCCTGGATGAGATGGATGCTCTCTGGGAAAAAGCTAAAGGAATGGAAAAACTTTCTTCAGCCCCGCGAAAGCAGAAGGATATTGGCTTTTCTTGGAGAATAGAAGAACAAGGTGACAGGGACGAATGAGGAGGGATAGTTGGTGAACAAATCCGACCTGGTGGGCGTTGTAGCTGAGAAGAGTGGTCTTACCAAAAAAGACGCGGAAAAAGCCGTAAACGCAGTTTTTGACGCCGTAACTGAAGCTCTAGCTGCCGGCGAGAAAGTGCAGGTAGTTGGTTTCGGCACCTTCGAGGTCCGGGAACGGGCCGCCCGTAAGGGCCGCAATCCGCAGACGGGAGAGGAAATCGAAATTGCTGCGGCCAAGCTCCCGGTGTTTAAGGCAGGAAAAGGGCTGCGGGAGACGGTCAGTAAGTAACCTGGAATTTAGTCTTAAGGCGGCCGTGCGGCCGCCTTATTGCATCAAGCGACGAACCTGGAGGAGGCTTTCGATGCGCCTCGACAAATTTCTAAAAGTGGCGCGTCTGGTGAAAAGGCGCACTTTAGCTAAAGAGGTATCTGATCAGGGCAGGATTCTCATCAACGGGCGGGTGGCCAAGCCGGCGAGCGAGGTCAAGAGCGGGGATACCCTTGAGCTCACCTGGGGCGGCCGGCGAGTCACGGTAGAAGTGCTGGCGACGCCCGAAACTGTGCCTGCTGCTGAAGCGAAAAACTTGTACCGCGTAATTAAAGAAGAACCGCTCGGTACCGGACAGGCGCCGGAGGGGGAGTAAGCGTAAACACAGCCGACCATACTAAAGGCAAGGAAGCTCTAAGGGGGTTCTAACTATGATCCGGAACCGCCGTTTTCTTGTCTTGGTGATTTTCTTTCTGCTGGCGGCCGCTTCGGGATGCCTGCGCCGCCCCCAGCAGTCTCCTCTTCCGTCGCCGGAGAAAAAGCCACAGGCTACAGGGCCGGTGGAAGTGGCCCGTTCAGGGCGCGAGCCGACGCTGTCCCTCTACGATAACCAGACCGGGCAGCGCCTTAGCATTAAACTTGAAGACTATGTGGCCGGTGTGGTGGCCGCGGAAATGAATCCTAAGTGGCCGGTGAATGCTTTGGCGGCACAAGCCATCCTTGCGCGGACCTTCACTCTACAGGAATTGGAAAGTAAAGGCGGCACGCGTGCCTTACACGGTACCGACGTTTCGACCAAAGTGGAAGAATTTCAAGCCTACGATCCAACCCGCATAAATGATAACGTGCGCCGCGCGGTAGAGATGACCCGTGGCGAAGTGGCCACCTATGGCGGCAAGTTCATCCGCGCTTGGTTCAGCGCCTATGCCGGCCCGCGTACAGCTGTGGCTAAGGAAGGCTTGGCTTTCAAAGAACCCGAGCCGCCTTACATTCAAAGCGTGAAAAGTCCGGGCGTTCGGTACGCTCCGCCGGATGATAAGAACTGGACCGTAACCTTTACCCGTTCGGAAATAGAGGCCGCTCTAGCCAAGATGGGCCTTAAGCCGGGTGGGGGGAACACGGTAAGCATAGTAGAACGCGGCCCTACCGGGCGCGCCGTGACCCTTAATGTGTACGGAACAAAGGTTAACGGTGCGGATTTTCGGGTGGCCATCGGCAACACGCGGCTCAAGTCCATTCTCATCGACGACATCACAACGAGTGGGGACCGGGTTGCGTTCCGCGGACGAGGTTACGGTCACGGGGTGGGCATGTGCCAGTGGGGTGCTTATGCGATGGCCAAGGAAGGCAAAAGTCCGGAGGATATCATTCGCTACTTTTTCAAAGGAGTCAGAGTCGAACGGCTGTACCGTTAGTATTCGGGGCAGCTGCAACTTCAGCCAAGGTTTTTTCGGGTCCCAGGGGTTATTTGCGAGACACCCTGGGCCCTGCTGTTTTAAGACTGTTTTCTGCCTGTCATGCCGCGTGATCACCACGCATATCATATATAGAAATGAAATGGAATCTTAACACCCGGTCCGGCGCGAACACCGAGCGGCGGGGGAGGGAAGAATATGGACCTTAGAAATGAGGAACATCGTATCATATTACTCAACCGGGAAAAGTTGGAGGTCAGCGGCGTCCGTGGCGTGGCCAGTTTCAACGATAGGGGAATTGTTCTCGAAACTAACATGGGAATCCTTCGTTGCAAGGGTCAGGGGTTGCACATCAAACAGCTCAGCCTCGAGCAGGGCAGAGTGGAGGTTGAAGGCGAAATCGCCGGCCTGGAGTACGGGGAGACAGAGGAAGAAAGAAAAAGCAAAGGAATCCTAGCACGCCTTCTGAAATGAGGGGAGAGGTGAGGCGTGCCCGAGAGCGAACTTGCCACCCTGGGCTGGACTTTGGCCTGCGGAGCCGGTTTGGGTTTGCTTTTCGACCTTTGGCGGGCCTACCGCGCCGTTCTAAGTCCGGGTTGGATCATAACTTCTTTAGGCGACCTCATTTATTGGGCTTTGTCGGCTTTGCTGGTGGCCGGGTCTTTACTCATCATCAACTACGGGCAGGTCCGCATGTATATTTTTCTCAGCCTCGGGCTGGGTTTCTTCAGTTATCAAGTCCTCCTGAGCCCCTTTCTGCGCCGGCCTATGCGCCATTTGGTGCGCCTATCCTACCGTTGGGCAGAGAGAGTGTTACGTGTTCTTACCCTGCCCATCTGGTTACCGGCAGCTGTTGGGCTGTGTTTCGGCAGGGGGGTCACGGCGGGAAGCCGGCGGGTAGTAAGAAAACTCGCCCGGCTGGCGAAAAGAAAAATCGAATTAATTCGGCCTAAAAAGAAGCCTTGAACAGAAGGAAAAACGCCGCCGCTGCCGAAAAAGACAAGAACAAGGCTTAGTGAAAGACGAAGCGGCGTGAGGTGAAAAAGGTGGCATTTGCGCTCCGGAGCAGGCCGAGGCCTAGAGCCCTTGATGTACCTTGGCAGAAGAAATCCAGAAGGAAAAGAAAGTTTAGCTGGACCAAGGCCGTCCTCTTGAGCCTTGTGCTTTACTTCGCTTACTCGTCTTCTAAGCAGGTGCAACTGGCGCTTGAACTTCGGGCAAAACTAGACCGGGTGAACAAGGAAATTGTTGCTACCCAGCAGCGAACGGAAGAACTGCGCCGGGAAATAGAGTACCTTAAGAGCGATGCCTATGTAGAAAAAGTGGCCCGCGAAGAACTCGGTTTGGTAAAACCGGGAGAGATCATTTTTATGCCCGCCGCAAAGCCGGATAAAAACCGTTGACAGAAAAAAGGGTTGACAGTTATAATATTTCTGTTGGAGACAATATTAAGGAGGAAAGGCTCGCGCATGGCTTTGGAGGTAGGCAACATTGTCGAAGGCGTTGTCACGGGTATCACGCATTTCGGTGCCTTCGTTACGTTGCCGGGTGGTCAGACGGGACTCGTGCACATTTCTGAAGTAGCGGACGCTTACGTTCGGGATGTTAAGGATTATCTCAAGGAAAACGACAGGGTAAAAGTTAAGATTATCAGTCTGGACAAAAACGGTAAGATCGGTCTTTCTATTCGCCAGGTTACGCACGAGGGTCCGCGCCGCCGCCATCGCGATGCGCGGCAAGCGAACTTGAGTTTTGAAGACAAACTGGCCCGGTTTTTGAAAGAGAGCGACGAGCGGCAGTCGGATCTGCGCCGCAGCGCCGAGGAAAAGCGCGGGGGCAGGGGGAGCCGCCGCGGGCCGGAAATCTGGTAGGCCGGGCCGGCGAAAAAGGCGAGTGGGGCATCCCGGTAGCAGGGATGCCTTTTCTGCTTTTAATGAGGAGGTACATTAAGATGCGGTTTGCGGCCATCGATATCGGAACTAATTCTACACGGCTTCTTGTGGCAGAAAAGGCCGATGACAGCCTCAGAACGGTGTGTCATGAACTGGCGACCACCCGGCTGGGCCAAGGGCTGGGGCAGAGCAACATTTTGCTGCCGGAAGCCCAGGAGCGCACGGTGCGGGCGGTAGCCCAATTCTTGGACCTGGCGCGCTCTTTGGGCGCGACCCGGTTTCGCCTTTTTGCTACAAGTGCCGTGCGCGATGCAGCCAATCAGGAGGAGTTTTTGCGCCGCGTAGAGGTCGCAACGGGATGGAAGCCGGAGGTACTCAGCGGTGAGGACGAAGCCTACCTAAGCTACCTCGGGGCCACGCGCGCCTTGGGCCTTAAGGGATTGGTCCTCGTTATCGATGTGGGCGGAGGAAGCACGGAGTTTATTTGGGGCGCAGGGAGCGAGCTCTATGCGGTACACAGCTTAAAGATAGGCGCCGTCCGCCTCACAGAAGTTTACTTCAAGTCGGACCCGCCGTCGGAGGAGGAATGGTCTGCCTTGGTAAGAGCGGTGGGCCGGGCCCTGGCTCCGCTCAGGGCGCACTGGCGAGGCCGAACGGGGCAGGCTGTGGCCGTAGGCGGTACGGCCACCACTTTGGCCGCGGTGGCGCAAGGCCTGTCTTCGTACTGCCCGGAGAAGGTCCAGGGGTACTACCTTTCGGCAGAAAAGGTTAGGGCTCTGGCGGAAAGGTTGGCGGCGCTTTCCATTAGAGAAAGGGAGCAGATCGTTGGGATTCCGGCCGCACGGGCGGACATCATTGCGGCCGGAGCCGGTATCTTGGCCGTGGCCGTAGATGAACTCGCCCTAAGCGGCATTACCGTAAGCGACGCAGACCTGCTCCTGGGGTCGCTCTATTCTATAGCCTGATGAGCGTGATTTCTGTCCGGCCGGGAGGACAAAGCATAGCCTTGGGCCGTTTTGGAAACCCTAAGGCAGGGTGACGAAATAGTGGAGGAGAAAAACATTACTAAGCCGAAGGAGAAGCGCCAGCTGGTTGGAGTGCGCAAGGAAGACCTAGACCGCCTCCGTGGCCGGCGCCGAATTTATGATCCTGAACGCGGGCCGGAAAACAAAAGCTAAATTCGCCTAAGGGCTTATAAACTTTCGGGTTTTGGCACAAGCTAGCAACGGAGGTGAAACGCATGCCAGACGAAAAACAGGCCGGTGAGGGAGGCAACAATCAAGTGCTTCGCCATGACCGGGACATGGAAGGAGTAGGTTCTTGGGTCAGCCACATCGTGCGCTTTGTTGTTTCGGCGCTGGTGCTCATGCTGGTGGGTTATATTGTTCCTGGTTTCAGCCGTTTGACCTTTGGCACCGCGCTCCTGGCGGCCGTCGTGATTGCGCTCATCGGGTACGTAATTGAAGCCATCGGCGGCCGGCAGGTTTCGCCATACGGGCATGGGATAGTCGGGTTCATTGTTTCCGCCATAGTTATCTACGCGGCGCAATTTGTGGTACCCGGTCTAAGGGTAACCATCCTGGGTGCCCTGTTGGGAGCCTTCGTCATCGGCATCGTCGATATGTTTGTACCGACGAAGGTCAGATAGACGCAGCGGGTCCGGCAGAAGCCGGGCCCGCAAAATTTTCTTGACGGGCATCTGCTCCAAATGTATAATGGGAGCAAAAGGGGAGCTGGAAATGTCCGGCTGAGAGGGGACCGGTGGGTCCCGACCCTGTAACCTGATCTGGGTAATGCCAGCGTAGGGACCATAAGCTAATTGCCGAGGGCCTTGAAGCTGCCTTGCCCGGAAAAGGTAAGGCAGCTTTTGTTTAGTCTATTTAGAAAAGGAGAGCGATAGAATGCCGGTAGTTAACGTGGCTTTGGAGGTTCTGCCGGTGGTGCCGGAAGAGCGCCTGTATCCGGTAGTGGACAAGGTAATCGAACTTATTCAAGCTTCCGGTGTGAAGTACGAAGTTGGTCCCATGGAAACCACCATGGAAGGCGAACTGGACGAACTACTCGAACTCGTTAAGAGGGCTCAGGAGCTCTGTATTAAAGAGGGGGCAGCACGCGTTGTTTCCCTGGTCAAAATTGACTACAAGCCGGAAGGCGTTACCATGGCCGAAAAGGTCGGCAAATACCGGCGGTAACTGGGTGGCGGCGGCATCTTTTTGCTCTTTTCTCCTCCTTTGGGAGGGAACCGTACGCTTTTTCAAGATCGAGGCGTGGCTGCTGCCGGCACCTACGGCCGTGCTTGCCGCTTTGGGCGAAGGCTGGCCCCTTTTTTGGAAGCACACGTTTGTCACCTTATATGAGTCCCTCATGGGCTTCGTTTTGGCTGTGGCGCTGGCCCTCGCCCTGGCCTTAACCATGGACGCCCTGCCTTTAGTGCGCCGGGCGCTGTACCCCCTTTTAGTTACGACGCAAACCATACCGATAATCTCGGTGGCGCCGCTTTTTCTCATTTGGTTCGGCTACGGGCTTCTGCCAAAAGTACTGGTAGTGGTTTTGGTATGCTTCTTTCCTGTGGCGGTAAGCCTTCTCGAGAGCCTGGCGGCGGTGGATCCCGATCTCATCGATCTTCTCCGCTCTATGGGGGCGGGCCGGATGGCCCGGCTCCGGCTGGTAAAGTTGCCGGCGGCCCTCCCGGGCCTTTTGTCCGGGTTAAAGATCGCGGCCAGTTACAGCATAATGGGAGCGGTCATCGGCGAGTGGCTGGGCGCCCAGGCAGGTCTGGGCTACTACATGACCCTTTCGCAGCGCTCCTTTGCCACGCCGCGGGTTTTCGCCATAATACTGATTATCACGGTTCTCAGCCTGGCTTGGTTTAAAGTAATTGAGATAGCTGAGCGCCTTATTATGCCCTGGCAGCGACTTAGAAGTGAAGAATAACCTTGAGGGGGAAGATTCAATGAAAAAAGTCTTTCTAGTGCTTTTGGCTCTATCTGTGGCTGCGGTCTTGCTCGGCGGCTGCAGCTCGCAGGCGGGTGGTGACAAGACGGCGCCGGCAGCCGAGGCGCCCGAGGAACTAACCAAAGCTACGGTTCTCCTCGATTGGACGCCCAACACCAACCATACGGGGCTTTATGTAGCCCGAGATAAAGGCTTTTACAAAGAAGAAGGCCTGGACTTGGAAATCGTTGGACCGATGGAGGGCAGTGTGGCCCAGCTCGTAGCCGCCGGTAAAGCCGACTTCGGTGTGAGCTACCAAGAAGAAGTGACCAACGCCCGTGTGGCCGGTATCCCGGTGAAGGCCATTGCCGCCATTATCCAGCACAATACTTCCGGTTTTGCCTCGCCTGTAGAGAAGGGCATTGAAACCCCGAAGGATTTCGAGGGCAAAAAGTATGGCGGCTGGGGTTCACCTATGGAAGAGGCCATGATCAAAGCCCTGATGGAAAAATACGGAGCCGACTTCCAAAAAGTGCAAATGATCAACATCGGCTCGGCGGACTTTTTTAGCAGCGTAAAAAAGGATATAGACTTTGCCTGGATCTATTGGGGCTGGACCGGTATCGAGGCAGAACTGCGCGGGATGAAGCTCAACTTCATTAAACTGGTGGACGAAGACCCGGCCCTCGACTACTACACCCCGGTTCTCATCGCCAGCGAGAAAACTCTGGCCGAAAAGCCAGAGCTGGTAAGAAAGTTCCTAGCGGCTACCAGCCGCGGTTACCAGTTTGCCATCGCTCAACCGGAGGAGGCGGCCAATATCCTGACCGGTGCCGTACCAGAGCTGAACAAGGAGCTGGTGCTGGCCAGCCAGAAGTACCTGGCCAAGGAATATCAGGCCGATGCGCCGCGCTGGGGCGAGATGAAGGCGAGTGTCTGGAAAAAGTACGCCGATTGGATGTATGAGCGCAAGCTCATTGAAAAAAATATCGACCCCGAGGCGGCTTTTACCAATGAGTTCCTGCCCTAATAAAAATCCCCATAACACTGGCAGCGCTTCTCATTGTCCCTGAGGCCCAAGCGCCAGGCCTTCTTGTCATAACCGGTATCGCCGCTTTCACACCGGAAGGCAGGGAGATAGCTTGCTTAAAATCCAGGCCACCAACCTAAAAAAACGTACGGCAACTTACTTACCCTGGACGATGTGAGTGTGAGCTTGTCTGAAGGAGAATTTGTCGCCATTATCGGCCCGAGCGGCTGCGGTAAGAGTACCCTTTTCAACATCATCTCCGGGCTACATTTGCCGGATGCCGGCAAGGTCTTCATCGACGGCGAGGACTACACCGGTCGCACAGGGCGGGTAAGCTATATGCACCAGAAAGACCTCTTACTTCCCTGGCGCACTATCCTGGATAACGTCTGCCTTCCGCTTATAGTAAAAGGCCTGAGCCTAAAGGAGGCGCGCGCTCGGGCCAGGCCGCACTTCGAAGCCTTTGGTCTGGCCGGCTTTGAGGAGCATTACCCGGCGCAGCTCTCCGGCGGCATGCGCCAGCGGGCGGCACTTTTGCGCACGTACCTTTTCGCCAGCGACATCATGCTCCTCGATGAACCTTTTGGTGCTCTGGATGCCCTGACGCGCCGAAAGATGCAGTTCTGGTTGCTGTCGACATTGAGCAGGTACCAGACCTCGGTGCTCCTCATAACCCACGACGTTGAGGAAGCTCTTCTGCTTGCCGATCGGGTGTATGTGCTGAGCGAGCGGCCGGCGAGGGTGAAGCTGGAACTTAAGGTAGACTTGCCGCGCCCGCGCTCAGAAAAGACGCTGACGGCGCCGGCTTTTGTTGCCTTAAAACGCCGGCTTCTTGAGATCCTATGACCACGGGGGCGAAGGAAGTGACCTTTTTTGATCCCATCGCAGCGGAGTACGACGACTGGTATAAGACCCCGGTCGGCCGCTTCGTCGATGAAGTGGAGACCAGGTTGGCGTTTGATCTCTTTATCCCGCGCCCGGGTACCCACGTACTGGATGTAGGTTGCGGCTCCGGCAACTTCAGTTTGAAGCTGGCGGCGATGGGCTGCCGGGTAACGGGAATCGATATTTCCCCGGCCATGCTGGCGCTGGCCCGGAAAAAGGCGGGGGCCGCCGGCCTGTCCGTGGAGTTTCTGGAAATGAATGTCTATGCGCTCAAATTTCCGGCGGCAACGTTCGACGCCGTCTTCTCCATGGCCTGTTTTGAGTTTATAACAGAGCCGGCCAAAGCCTTCGCCGAGATGTGGCGCGTACTTAAACCCGGCGGGGACCTCCTTATCGGCGCTATTCACCGCGACAGTGCGTGGGGCAGGTTTTATCGCGAAGAAGCGCGTAGACCAGGTTCCGTTTTCCGCCATGCCGTCTTCAGATCGCGTTCGAATCTGGAAAACCTGGCGCCGCAGCACCTTATCCGTATTGAGGAATGCGTTTTCATTCCTCCTACGGCCCCGCCTGAGCGTTTCAAATGGGAAGAAGAAAAGCGTTTGGCCGGGACAGAGCGCGGTGGGTTCATCATTGCCACCTGGCATAAACCGCCGGCTACCGGCTCTTGACTAGGGCCGGGGAGGCGGGTATAATAAAAATGTCGCGGCGGAATTGTGCCGCGAAATAGCGCGGGGTGGAGCAGTCAGGTAGCTCGTCGGGCTCATAACCCGGAGGTCGCTGGTTCAAATCCAGCCCCCGCAACCAAAGAACACATGGCGGCGTAGCTCAGTTGGTTAGAGCATGCGGTTCATACCCGCAGTGTCAGGGGTTCGAGTCCCTTCGCCGCTACCAGCAGTATCCAAACCCAGGTCAGCTGGGTTTATTTTTAATGTTACCTCTATGTGGTCCTCATGCACGGTTACACGTTCGCCAAAGGCGCCGATGGCTTTCCTTAGCCGTCGGCGCTTTATCCGTTTCGGCCCGAAAGGCACGCCGGCGGAGGTTTTCCGTGTAACCTGTCGGAGAAGCAAGGGCGCAATGGCCACCTGACTGGCCTGCTCAACTTAACTTTTCGTAAGAAGTTGTTTCCGAGAACATAAAGGGCTCCTTCCCCTCATAAGCATGAACTAGAACGGCGAGGGGAGGGCGGAGGATGCACTTCACCGATTGCATCTTCCTTACGGCTTACAAAGAACATTTACTGCATTGCAGCTTGGCCGGGCAGTTCGTGAAGTACCGCCACGTAAATGAAGACTGGGCCTGCGGCGGCTGCCCCATTCCGGAC
>JASKLG010000005.1 GCA_030153805.1 Bacillota bacterium
GCGTACTCCAGGTACGGAAGCCAGCGCTCAAATTCGTTTTCGGCCTCCGGCCCCACGTAGGCCTCGAAGGCTTCGCCCGGCCCGACCTGGCGGTAATCCTCCGGCGGGAAAGCGAAGAACCAGGTGTGACCTTCCTGGTAGACCCAGTACGGGTAATAACCTTCGCGATCGTACCCGCGCCCCCAGCCCTGGGAAGTACCTTCCCCATCCTCGTCGCGGACATAGAACCCGGCTTCCTTCAAGGCCTTAGTTAAGCGTGGCAGGTCTATGGCGAAGGGGAGCTCAACCTGCACCATCTGACGGTCCAGCTTCATCTCGTAGGCCACGTTTGCCCCTCCTGGCAGCTTTTGCCGTTAGTCTGCCCGAAGAGGCCGCTTTCCATTCCGCGTGCGGTAACGGCAGCCGGCCCGGCCGTTCACTCCTACCGCGCCGGAGCGTTTTTCTCCAGCTGCGTGCGGAAGAAACGGCCCAACCGCTCTATTCCGGCGGCAATCTCCGCCGTTTGGGGGTAAGAGAAACAGAGCCGTAGTTGGTTACTCCCCTGGCCGTGCGCGTAGAAAGAACGCCCGCTCACGTAGGCCACTTTTTCTTCGACGACGGCCTGCTTGAGGAGCCGGCTCGTATCAAGGCCGGCCGCCGCCGGGAGCGTTACCCAGGTGAAGAACCCGCCCTGAGGCTCCACCCAACGCGACCCGGCCGGGAAATGCCGCTCAAGTGCGGCCATCATGGCTGCAGCCTTATCCTTGAGTAAAACGCGGCTATTTTCTATCTGGCGATCAATGATCCCTCTCCGGCCGCACTCCAGAGCCACGAGCTGGCTCAAGCTTCCGGAACACTGGTCGTTCGTCTGCTTTACGGCAATTAGTTTTTCGGCCAATGCCCGCGGCGCCACCACCCAACCCAGGCGCAGGCCGGGGGAAAGGATTTTGGAAAAAGTGCCCAGGAAAATAACGCCGCCCGTTCGGTCGAGGGCTTTCAGCGCCTGCTCCCCCTCGCCGGCAAAGCGCAGCTCCGCGTACGCTGCGTCTTCCACCAGCGGTACGCCGTAAGCGCTGGCCAGATCCACCAGAAGCTGCCGGCGCGAAGCGTTTAAAGTGGTGCCGCTCGGATTTTGGAAAGTGGGAATGGTATAGATGAACTTCGGGCGGATCCCGCGCTTTTTAAGCTCGGCCAGGCGTTCTGCCAAAAGGTCTACCTGGAGCCCGGCTTCGTCCATCGGTATCTCCTCGATGTGCGCCCGGTAGGTAGCAAAGGTTTGGAGGGCTCCCATGTAGGAAGGAGCCTCGGTTATAACCGTATCGCCCGGCTCTACCAGCACACGGCAAAGAAGGTCCAGCCCCTGCAAGGCGCCGGTGGTAATAACCACCTCTTCCGGCGCCGTTTTAACTCCAAAACGGTCCAGCATGCGCTGGGCGAGGTATTCCCGTAGCGCAGCAAATCCGGCCGTCGGGCCGTACTGCAGCGCCTGAGCGCCTTTTTCCGCGAGGATCCGGTCTGTCACTTCCCTGACCTCGGGCAAACGAAACATATCCGCCGCAGGAAAACCGCCGGCGAAAGAGGTGACGCCCTCCATTTCGCTGAGGCGCATAACTTCGGCAATGTCCGTGTTCGCTTCTCCCCGCCACTTAGGGCTAAACAGATCATCCCAATTCATAATCCTGGCTTGATGCCTTCCCTCCAATCAGTTTCTTGGCCTATCTTTACAAAAATCTTCTCGAGGCACAAGGAATTTCCCTGCCGGATGACGAAATGTTATAATGTTAAATGAAACGTTGTCTTACCCTATAAGACGGAGGCTGGCCCATGCAGCGCTCATCAGACGCTTCCGGTCCTGCCTACAACGTCCGCGCCGTGGAACGCGCTATGGACCTGCTTTTGGCCCTGGGAAGGACCGATTCCGCTTTGGGCGTGACCGAACTCGCCTATGAACTGCACCTTCACAAGAGCACCGTCCACCGTCTGCTCGTCACATTGGAAGGCAAGGGATTTGTAGAGCAAGACCCAGCCAGCGGGCGGTACCATCTGGGGCTCAAGCTCTTCGAACTCGGCACCGTCGTCGCTTCCCGGCTGGAACTTCGGCGCGAAGCTCTGCCTTTTCTTAAAGAACTTTCAGAAAAGAGTGGTCACACCGTCCACCTGGTGCTTTTGTCCGGATACGACCCCATCTACGTGGAGAAGGTGGAAAACCCGCATTCGGTGGTAACTTATTCCCAGATCGGTAAAAAGCTGCCGCTTCATGCCACCGCATCCGGCAAGGTACTGCTGGCTCATCTGCCGCCTAAGGAGCAAGAAGAAGTACTGCGCGGTCCCTTGACGGCGTACACGCCAAACACCATTACCGATCCGGCCGTCCTCCGGGAACATTTGGCGCGTGTGGCCCAGCAGGGGTATGCGGTGGACGATGAAGAGTTGGAACTGGGGCTGCGTTGTGTGGCCGCGCCTATTCGCGGCCCGCGCGGCCAGGTAGTGGCGGCGCTGTCTTTATCCGGTCTTACGGCGACGCTCACCCAGGAGAGGCTGCCCGGACTGATCGCCGCTGCCCAGGAAACGGCGCGGGCCATCTCCCGCCGCCTAGGATACAGCGAAGCGTTACTTCTTTTGCGAGAAGGTTGATTAGCGCCTTAATTTTTCCTTGAAATAAAAGAATAGGAGGTATGTTTGGTGCGCAGCAAAGTTACCATTACCACCCTTAGAGAAAAGGTGGCCCGGGGCGAAAAGATCACTATGGTCACAGGTTACGACTATCCTCTGGCCCTGGCCGAGGAAAAGGCCGGCGTGGATATCATCCTGGTCGGCGACTCCCTCGGAATGACGGTGCTCGGCTATGACTCTACCCTGCCTGTACGCATGGACACTATGATCGATCATGCGCAGGCGGTCCGCCGGGCGGCACCTACGGCTTATGTCATCGGCGATATGCCCTACCTTTCCTATCAAATAAGCATAGAGCAGGCCGTCGCCAACGCCGGGCGCTTCATGAAAGAAGCCGGCTGTGACGCAGTGAAGCTGGAAGGAGGCCGCAACGTACTTGATGTGGTGGCCGCCCTGACCAAGGCCACCATCCCAGTGATGGGTCATATCGGACTTACGCCGCAGTCCATTGCTATGCTGGGCGGTTTCAAGTCTCAAGGTCGTAGCCTGGCCGCCGCCGAGGCGCTGATCGAGGACGCCAAGGCGCTGGAGGAAGCAGGTGCAGTGGCCCTGCTGCTGGAAGCCGTACCGCCGGAGGTAGGAAAGATCATCACTTCCCGGGCAAACATACCCGTCATCGGTATCGGCGCCGGCCCGTACTGTCACGGCCAGTGCCTCATCGTTCACGATATGCTCGGCTTCTTCGAAGCGTTCACGCCCAAGTTCGTCAAGAAGTATGCAGATCTTAACAGCATCATCGTCAAGGCGCTGGAAGAGTATATCAGCGATGTAAAAGGCGGTACTTTCCCCGGCCCGGAACATTGCTATAAGATGCAACCGGGCGAAGGCGAAGCGCTTCTGGCAAAATTCCCGGTAGAATAACCGAAAAAATAAGCTGCTCTTTCAAGATCTAAGGGTTAAAGAAGGCTCCCGCCCGTCCGTTAAGACGGGAGGGAGCCTTTTCTTAATCTACCACCCGCGCCAGCGCCATCACGCTGTCGCCTTCTTCGAGGCGCATTAGTGTTACTCCCTGAGCATCGCGTCCCTTCACCGGGATGTCCTCCACAGCCAGGCGGATGAGCAGTCCGCCGGCAGTTATGAGCATCAGGTCGTCACCCGGGCGCACCACCTTCATATCCACCACAGGCCCGTTACGGTCCGTGACGCGTATAGCTCGTATTCCTTTTCCGCCCCGGCTGTGGGGGGTAAATTCGGCAAGCGGCGTCCGCTTGCCGAAACCTCGGGTCGTGACGGCTAGAAGGTCGGCACCCTTCTGCACCACATCCAGGCTGACCACGGCGTCGTCTGGGGCCAGGTTGATGCCCCGCACGCCGCGTGCCGTGCGTCCCATGGAACGGATTTCACTTTCAGCAAAACGGATTAATTTGCCGCTGCGCGTACCTAGGAGGAGTTCGCGCTGTCCGTCGGTACGCCGGACGTAGATAAGTTCGTCTCCTTCCTCTAAAGTGATTGCCTGAAGCCCGACCCGGCGCACGGAATCGAAATCGGGTAGAGGCGTTTTCTTCACGTAGCCGCGCCGGGTGGCCATGACCAGGTATTCTCCTTCGGTAAACTCGCGCACTCCGAGAACGGCCGTAACCTTTTCTCCCTGATCCAAGGAGATTAAGTTTACCAGGGAGGTACCCTTGGCCTGCCGGCTCGCCTCTGGGATCTCATGCCCTTTTACCCGGTAGACGCGCCCGTTATTGGTGAAAAAGAGGATATAGTCGTGGGTGCTCAAGGTGATTAAGTGTTCGACCACGTCTTCTTCCTTAGTTCCAGTGCCCAGGATGCCCCGGCCGCCCCGGCGCTGGCTGCGATAGGTAGCCAGAGGCTGTCTCTTGACGTAGCCCTCCGCAGTCAGCGTGACCACAATTTTCTCTTCGGGGATGAGATCCTCGGGTGATAAGGGTCCCACATCGCTGGTAATGCGGGTGCGCCGTTCGTCCCCGTACTTTTCCTTTATCTCCAAAAGTTCGCTGCGGATAATTTGGTAAACCATATCTTCACTGGCCAGGATAGCGCGCAGGCGTTCGAGGGTCTGCAAAACCTCTTGGTACTCTTCTTCAATTTTTTCCCGTTCCAGCCCGGTAAGGCGCTGCAGTCTCATGTCCAGGATGGCTTGGGCCTGTTTTTCGGAGAGGCCGAACCGCTCCATGAGGCCCGTTCGCGCCTCATTTACTGTGTGCGCCGCGCGGATAAGGGCAATTATCTCGTCAATGTGATCCAGCGCAATGCGCAGCCCTTCTAGGATGTGCGCCCTTTCTTCCGCCCGCGCCAAGTCGAAACGCGTGCGGCGCACCACAACCTCTTTTTGATGATCCAGGTAATGCCTGAGCATTTCCTTCAGGTTGAGGATACGCGGCTCGCCGTCGACCAGCGCGAGCATGATCACCCCGAAGGTATCCTGAAGTTGAGTCCGGTGATAAAGCTGGTTGAGGAGGACGTCAGCGTTCGCGTCCCGCCTGAGTTCAATTACAATGCGTATACCTTCGCGCCCGGACTCATCCCTAAGATCGGTAATTCCCTCAATCTCTTTTTCCCGTACCAGGTCGGCAATTGTCTCCACCAGGCGCGCCTTGTTGACCATGTACGGCAGCTCAGTCACTACGATCTGCTGCCTGCCGCCCTTGGCCGTTTCAATGTGGGCGGCCGCCCGCACCTTAATGCTTCCGCGGCCTGTAGTGTAGGCGGCGCGGATGCCGTCGCGCCCCAGGATGAGCCCCCCGGTCGGGAAATCAGGCCCCTTTATGGCCAGCATCAGTTCGTTTACGGTAACTTCCGGATTGTCGATGAGCATGACCAGCGCATCCACCACTTCGCGCAGGTTGTGGGGAGGAATGTTGGTAGCCATGCCCACGGCAATGCCGGAAGAACCGTTGATGAGGAGATTGGGTATACGGGAAGGCAGTACGACCGGCTCTTTGAAATGCTCATCGAAGTTGGGAATAAAGTCGACCGTCTCTTTGTCGATGTCGCGCAGCATTTCTACCGCCAGAGGGGTCATGCGCACTTCGGTATAGCGCATGGCTGCCGGCGCATCGCCGTCGATGGAGCCGAAATTCCCGTGCCCGTCCACCAGCGGATAACGGCAGACGAAGTCCTGGGCCAGCCGCACCATGGCATCGTAAATGGCCACATCGCCGTGCGGATGGTATTTTCCCAACACCTCACCCACGAGGCGGGCCGACTTCTTGTACGGTTTGTCTGGCCCCATCCCCACTTCGCTCATGGCGTAGAGGATGCGCCTTTGCACGGGCTTGAGCCCGTCGCGCACGTCCGGTAGCGCCCTGCCGACGATTACGCTCATGGCGTAATCCAGATAGGAGCGCTTCATCTCTTCTTCAATTTGCACGGGAACGATGCGACTGGCTACTTTTTCCGCCACTTTCTTCTTCCTTTCCCCTTACACATCCAAATTCCTTACCAGCCGGGCATTGGCCTGGATGAATTCGCGCCTTGGTTCCACCTTGTCCCCCATGAGAACCGTAAAGATGTTGTCGGCTTCAATAGCATCCTCAATAGTTACCTGCAGGACGGTGCGCGTCTCCGGGTTCATGGTGGTCTCCCAGAGCTGCTGCGGGTTCATTTCGCCCAACCCCTTGTACCGCTGAACATCGATGTTCCCGCGGCCGATCTTCTTTAGAAGTTCCTCAAGCTCGCGGTCGCTGTAGGTATAGTACTCCTGGTTGCCTTTCACCACGCGGTAGAGGGGCGGTTGGGCAATATAGACGTAACCGGCCTCGATAAGCTGCGGCATGTAGCGGTAAAAGAAGGTGAGAAGCAGCGTACGAATGTGGGCCCCGTCCACATCGGCATCGGTCATAATAATAACCTTGTGGTAGCGCGCCCGGGAAAGGTCGAACTCATCGTGGATGCCGGTACCTAGAGCAGTTATCATCGCCCTTATTTCTTCATTGGCCAAGATCTTATCCAGCCGGGCCTTTTCTACGTTGATGATTTTACCCCTGAGTGGGAGGATGGCCTGGAAACGCCGGTCCCGGCCCTGCTTGGCAGAACCGCCGGCGGAATCGCCCTCTACCAGAAAGAGCTCGGCCATAGCGGGATCACGTTCCGTGCAGTCGGCCAGCTTCCCGGGAAGAGAAGTTACCTCCAGGGCGTTCTTGCGCCTGGTAAGTTCCCGCGCGCGCCGCGCCGCCTCGCGCGCCCGTGCTGCAGCCAGCACTTTTTCGGCAATCCGGCGGGCTACAGCTGGGTTCTCATCCAGAAAACTCGACATTCCTTCGCTGACCACCGCATCCACAAAGGCCCGCATCTCCGGATTGCCCAGCTTCGTTTTTGTCTGGCCCTCAAACTGGGGATTGGCCAGTTTCACGCTTACCACGGCTACCAGGCCTTCCCGGACATCTTCACCGGTGAGCGCCGGGTCGCCGTTCTTCAAAAGGTTATTCTTGCGGATATAATCGCCGATCACCCGGGTCAGGGCCGTCTTAAAGCCCGCCTCATGGGCGCCGCCTTCCTGGGTGTGGATGTTGTTGGCATAGGTAAGAATGTTCTCCACATACCCGTCGTTGTATTGGAGGGCCACTTCTACGGCGGCATCCTCGCGCTCGCGCTTGAGGTAAATAGGCGGCTCGTGGAGGACATCCTTGTTTTTGTTCAGGTGCTGGACAAACTCAACGATGCCTCCGTGGAATTGGTATACAGCCTCCTGACCGGAAACCTCGTCCTTCAGGCGGATCTTGAGCCCGCGGGTTAAGAAGGCCAGTTCACGAAGGCGCTGGGCGAGGGTCTCAAAAGAAAAGTTACGGTCGGGGAAAATCTCCCGGTCCGGGATGAAGCGCACGGTGGTACCTGTTTCCTCGGTATCACCTACCACCGTAAGCTCCGACGTGGGGACACCCCTCTCGTAGCTCTGACGGTAAATATGGCCGTCCCGGCGGACCTCGACCTCCAACCATTCGGAGAGGGCGTTTACCACGGATACGCCGACGCCGTGGAGGCCGCCGGATACCTTATAACCTTCTCCCCCAAACTTGCCGCCGGCGTGCAGCATGGTCATGACCACTTCTACCGCCGGCTTGCCTACTTGGGGATGCACCTCTACCGGGATGCCGCGCCCGTTGTCTTTAACTTCCACCATATGTTCGGGGTGGAGGATCACATCAATCTCAGTGCAGTAGCCAGCCAGTGCTTCGTCGACGCTGTTGTCAACCACCTCATAAACCAGGTGGTGCAGGCCCCGGGGACCAGTGCTGCCGATATACATACCCGGCCGCAGCCGAACCGGCTCCAGTCCTTCGAGAACCTGGATTTGGCTCGCGTCATAGCGCGCATCAGCTTTACCCGCCATTCGTCCACCCCTTTCCTTCTCTTTTTTCTGCCAAAAGTCCACAACCTTCATTATAGCATAGCGATCACAGGTTCGACAAGAATAAGGGGCCCCGGGGAGGCGGGAGCGCTTCAACCTGGGAGAGGAGCCTTCCCTCGGCCTAATAGGGTTAGGGAAGAAATGGGGGTAAGGTAGCCTCGTTCATTGGTCAGAACCAGCGCCTTATGTTCTCCATGGCCGATCTCCACCAGGAATCCTTCATCGCGGCTTATTTCCAAGAATTCGCGTGTGGCTTCGGCAGTACCGGCGGTCCGGAGGTCGAGGATCATGATGACGTCCTCAGCGGCGACCACTACGTCTTCACCAATGTGTAAGAACACTTCTATCAGCTCCTTTTCCGCTTTTATACTCGCGGCCGGCTTTACCGGGGAGAACAGCGCTGCCTTAAAGCGGCTTAAGCTCTCCTTGTGCTACATGCCAGGAAGCAGCAGCGGGAAATATTGTAAGTTTTATCTCTTCCGCCGAAGTAAGGAAAGTCTGGCTGCCCCGGCGCGCCTCGCGCATCAGGCAGGCCTGGCGTCTAGGGTCGAGCTCTGAGAAGACGTCGTCTAAGAGAAGGAGAGGCATCTCTCCCGTATGGCTCCGAATAAACTCTAGCTCGGCCAGCTTCCAAGCCAGGGCTGCAGTGCGCTGTTCCCCTTGTGATCCGTAGCTTCTAAGGTCTCTTCCCCCTATAGTAAAGTTGATTTCATCGCGCTGAGGCCCGCTTAAGGTGATGCCGCGACGGAGCTCCTCGCGGCGGTTTCTGTCGAGCTTTTGGAGAAAGGCAGTTTGGGCTCCTTCCAGCGTGGGCGGGTCAGTAAGCGGAATGCTTGGGTTATAACTGATGCCCAGCTCATAGCCGCCGCTCAGCTCCCTGTGCCTTTCGTCTGCCCAGCGTGCGAGTTCGGCGACGGCAGCACGCCGTCTTATGGTAAGCTCGGCTCCGTGGCGGGCCAGCTCTTCATCCCACACCGAAAGTGCAAGTTCACTGGAAGCAGTAGGAGGAAGCTTTTTTAAATGGGCGTTCCGTTGGGCGAGAATACGGTTGTACTCGCGCAGGTGGTAGTAATAGGGACGGCTTATCTGCAGCAGGAGAAGGTTGAGAGCATGCCGGCGCACTTCCGGTGGTCCTTTTATTAAGGACAGGTCCTCCGGGGAAAAGCAGACTGCCGTAACCTGGCCGAAAAGGTCGGCGAGACGTGGATGTTCCGTGCGATCCAGGGTGAGGGTTTTACCCCGGGACCGGTCCCAGCGGAGCACGAGGGAGAGCTCACCCGTCGCGCGTTCGATGCGTGCTCCTACAGCAAAACTGGTGCTCCCGAACCTTGCCAGATCGGCATCGCGATGGGTACGAAACGACTTGCCACTGGCCAGGAAGAAGATGGCTTCTAAAAGGTTGGTTTTTCCTTCGGCGTTGGCACCGGTGATCACGTTCAGGCCCGGTGCCGGCTGCCACTCAAGCTTTCCCCAGTTGCGGAAGTCGGCGAGGGTGAGCAGTTTTAGGAGCACCTTAATCTCTCCTAAACGGCCTGGCGCGTCGTTACCGGCATAACCAGGTAAAGGTAACTCGAATTTCCTGCCGGGCCGATCACCGCCGCACTTTCCGGGCCGGTGAACTTTAGTTCAATTTCTTCGCTCCCCAAAATACGCAGGGGCTCGATTAAATAACGCCCGTTGAAAGAAATATAGAGCTCTTCTCCCGTAACCTCGGCCGGAACCAGCTCTTCCATGCGGCCAACGTCAGCACTCTGAGCCTGCACCCGGATGCCCTCCGGAGAGAGATTAAGTTGAACGGCATTCATCTTTTCGGAAGAGAACAGCTCTGCCCTCTCCAGGGCGGCGAGGAAATCGGGCCGTTTGACCCGTGCCTCCCTGGTAAAACTCCTAGGCAGCACCGACTCGTAAGGAAGGTAGTTCCCCTCCACCAGGCGGGAAACCAGCGTCCAGGTGCCGGTGGCGAAGATGATCTGTTTAGGGGCAGCGGCAATGCTAACTTCTCCTCCGCCTCCCGAAAGGCGGGCGACTTCTTCCAGAGTGCGCGCCGGTACCAGGTATTCGCCCGAGGCACTTGCAGCGCTGAGCGGGCTTTCCGTCAGGGCCAGGCGATGACCGTCGGTGGCTACCAGCCGTAGGGAAGTGCCGCGGAGGGAAAAGAGAACGCTGGTGAGAAGTTGCCTCAATGCGTCATGGGCGGCGGCGAAGGTAACCCGTTGCAGTAAGGTGCGCAGGGTTAGCTCGGGAAGCCGAAGAAGCTCCACTGCTTCCAAAGCCCCAACCGTTGGAAAGTCGGCAACGGGGAGAGTGAGAAGGCGAAAGTGCGAGGAGGCGGCAGTCAAAGAAACGTGCTCCCCGCCGTTTTCCTCCGCTAGGGTTATCTCTCCTTCCGGCAGGCGCCTCAAGATGTCGACTAAATAGCGTGCTGGAATAAGCACCTGTCCTTCTTCTTTAACGTGTGCCTCAAAGCTCGACTCTATCCCCAGTTCAAGGTCGGTACCGGTAAGGGTCACCTTATCCCGGCCGGCGGTGACGAGGATGCCGGTGAGGGCCGGGACGGTACTTTTGGTCAGCACCGCCCGCAGGGCGGCCTGGGCGGCGGTAAGGAAGGGCTCGCGGGAGGTAGTAAAGTACACGAGAATTTCACTCCTTTATCTCTGGTTATCCACAGGGCGGGTAACTACGCTGCGATCTTAACCGTTAAAACTGGGATAACTTCGTAAGAGTAGTAGAGGGCTGTGGTTAGCGTGGACAAGGTAGAAAGACATACTTGTCCACAAAGAAAAGGTTGGGGAAAAATCTCGTCAAAGTGTGGAAAAAATGGGGAAGGCTTGGGGAAAAAAGTTGATCTATGGAGAAAGAGAAAAATTATCCCCAGGCTTTATCCGGTTTTGTCCTGGATAGCCTCCCGCAGGCGCTTAATGGTGGCCCTAAGTTGCGGATCGGTTTGCAGGCTGGCGGCAATCTTTTCACAGCCGTGGAGGACGGTGGTGTGGTCGCGGCCGCCGAATTCGTCGCCGATCTTTGGAAGAGAGGCGTCCGTAAGTTCGCGCGCCAGGTACATGGCAATTTGCCTTGCTTCGGCTACGGCCCTGGTGCGGCGTTTTGCTTTAAGGTCTTCCGGGCGCAGGTGAAAGTACTCGGCGACTACGCTTTGGATGCGGGCAATGGTAATGGGTTGGCGGCGGTTTTCCGGCAGAATGTCACGGAGGGCTTCTTCGGCCAGGGCGGCCGTTATCGGCGCCTGGTGCAGCTGAGCGTAAGCCACCAGACGTATTAGAGCCCCTTCAAGTTCGCGGATGTTGCTGGTAATACGGGTGGCTATGTACTCCAGCGCATCGTCGGGGACAAA
This sequence comes from Bacillota bacterium, assembly GCA_030153805.1. Classification (GTDB taxonomy): domain Bacteria; phylum Bacillota; class DTU030; order DUMP01; family DUMP01; genus DUMP01. The sequence continues at coordinate 11,313 of JASKLG010000005.1, forward strand.
GAGGTTGTCGAGTTGCGCTTTTTTACGGAGAATGGCCACTCTGGTTTCTAGGTCCGGCGGCTGAATGTCTGTGATGAGGCCCCATTCAAACCGCGAGCGCAGGCGGTCCTCCAGGGTGGAAAGCTCCTTCGGTGGACGATCGCTGGAGACGATGATCTGGCGGTTTGCTTCGTGGAGGGCGTTGAAGGTGTGGAAAAACTCTTCCTGGGTACGCTCTTTGTTTTCGAGGAACTGAATATCGTCGATAAGAAGCACGTCTTTTTCCCGGTACTTGGCGCGGAAGCTGTTGATTTCGTCGTCCTTGATGCAGTTGATGAGCTCGTTGGTGAAAGTTTCTGAAGACACATAGACGACTCTCATGTGAGGGTTCTTGGCGAGGATATAGTGGCCGATGGCGTGCATGAGGTGTGTTTTGCCGAGGCCGACGCCGCCGTAGATAAAGAGAGGATTGTAGGCGCGTGACGGGGATTCTGCCACGGCCAGGGCCGCGGCGTGGGCAAAACGGTTGCTGTTTCCCACCACGAAGGTGTCAAAGACGTACTTGGGGTTGAGAAGGGGGCGTTCTGGTTGCGCAGGACGAGAATTGGACGTCTTAGCAGGCTGGATGTTGGGCTCTTTGTCCTCTGGGATGAGATAATGAACGCGCAGGTGGCCTGCGCCTATCTGGCGCAGGGCACGCTGCACGAGGCTGGAGTAAGAGGTCTCGAGCCACTCGCGGGCGTAGGCGTTCGGCACCGAAACGAGGAGGTTTGTCCCCACGATGGCGACGGCATGGGTGGGCCGCAACCAGTTGTCGAAACTGGTGCGCCCGAGTTCCTGCTCCATCACCGTCAGTGCGCGGCGCCAAATTTCTTGAGCTGATTCTGCCAAAGGTATACCCCCTTAGCGATGCACTACACAGGTTATACACAAGTTTATCCACAGGGTGTGTATAAACCTGCGGATAAAGGCCAAAATGAAGGTAGAAAGAGACAGGGTTGTTAAGCTCAGGAATATAATAGCATAGATATCCACAGGTCGGCAACCAGGACAAAGGTACTGCCGTCCGACTGAGGTGCACCGGGAAAGCTTGACAGGGCAAGAGGGGTCAAGTATAATTTTTCTGAAGCGCGATCGGAAAAAGAGCGGAAGGAGAAACGTGGCGTGAAAAGGACGTTTCAACCGAACCTCAGGCACAGAAAAAAGACACATGGTTTTCTTGTACGGATGCGTACAAAAGGCGGGCGCAAGGTTTTGGCCCGGCGCCGCGCCAAAGGCAGAAAGAGAATTTCTGCCTGAGGTTTAGGTGTAGGTTACACGGGGCGGGACCTGGTACCTGGCCCCTTTTCTTGTAGTGTAGGGGGGAGCGGTATGCGACCGGAGACGCTCACGCAAAATGCTGAGTTCCAAGAATTATACCGGCGCGGCCGCTCATACGTGGGAAAGTTTGTCGTGGTCTATGCCCTTGAACGCGGCGGGGAGCGCACGCGAGTCGGTTTTACCGTGGGAAAAAAGTTAGGCGGGGCGGTAGCCAGAAACCGCGTGCGGCGGCGCCTGCGCGAAGCCTACCGGCTCCTCTACCCGAGCTTAGCGGGAGGGTACGACCTGGTCATCGTCGGCCGTACCCGGGCCAAAGACGTGAGGTTCAGAAAACTTTTGGAGGAAATGAAGAGCCTGCTAAAACAGGCTGGAGCCCTAACGAGGTAGGAAAGATGGTTAAGAGGGCCCTTCTTTTTCTCATTAGGTTCTACCAGCGCTTCCTCTCCCCCCTTTGGGGTCCGCACTGCCGTTACCTGCCTACTTGTTCCCAGTACGCTTATGAAGCGATTGATCGCTATGGCCTTTGCCGAGGTGGATGGCTGGCTTTAAGGCGCATTTTGCGTTGTCACCCTTGGGCGCCGGGCGGCTATGACCCCGTTCCTCAAGAAATGGGTAGTTTTTACCCAGCGGGGAACCGGCGCGGAGGAACGAAACGAACTGAGGAGGGGATGAGGTGAAGGCCCTAGGTGACGCGCTGTTTTGGATATTGGAACTTTTATACAGTTACTTTCACAACTACGGCTGGGCGATTATAGGGCTTACCCTGGTGGTTCAGCTTGCCGTCTGGCCGCTTACCCGCCGGCAGACGAAGAGCATGCTGGTAATGAAAGAAATTTCTCCTAAACTGCAGGAGCTACAAAAGAAGTACAAGAACCAGCCGGAGAAGTTGAACAAAGAAATGCTCGCCCTCTACCGGGCCTACGGGGTGAATCCGTTAAGCGGTTGCCTGCCGCTACTTTTGCAGCTGCCCATCCTGATTGCTCTTTTTAACGTGCTGCGAACCTACCCTTATCCCGTGGACAGCGCCGGATTTCTCTGGATTCCGGATCTGGGAAAGGCAGATCCCTGGTACATCCTTCCCCTTCTTACGGTAATCACGACCTATATCTCCCAGAAGCAGGTTACCACCGATCCCAAGCAGGCACAGATGCTGGTCGCGATGCCGCTCATCATCGGCTGGATGGCCACCCGGTTCCCGGCCGGCCTGGCCCTTTACTGGGTAGTGCAGAATGCGGTGCGCATCGCCCAGCAATGGTGGGATGAGCGTACGCTGGTGGCGAAGGGGGAGCTGGCGCGAAGTGAAGAGCATTGAGGAAACCGGCCGTACGGTAGATGAAGCTGTGGCGCAAGCGCTGAGAAAACTGGGACTTACACGTGAGGAAGTTGAGGTAGAGGTCCTGGAAGAGGGAAGCCGGGGGCTTCTAGGAATTTTAGGGGCACGCCCGGCGCGGGTACGGGTAAGCGCCAGGGAAATGGCGGCTGAAAGGGCGCGCCGGTTCCTGGAGAGCGTGATCCAGGTATTAAGGATTACGGCCCAAGTTTCAGCCGTTTTGAGAGAAGAAGCGCTGGAAGTTGAGATCGACGGTGAGGACGTAGGAGTACTAATAGGCCGCCGGGGGAGCGGGCTTGAAGCGTGGCAGTACTTGACCGGATTGGTAGTGAACAAAGGCGCCGAAAAACCGGTGCGGGTGTTACTGGATGTGGCCGGATACAGGAAGAGGCGGATCGCATCTTTGGAGAATCTGGCCCGTAAGACCGCCGAAAAGGTGAAAGCCAGGAAGCGGAGCATTGCCCTCGAGCCGATGCCGGCGGCGGAGCGACGGATTATTCACCTGGCGCTGCAGAACGACCCGGAAGTTGTAACCGCAAGCGAAGGACGCGAACCCTACCGGCGCGTAGTGGTGAGCCTGCGCGGCAGCGAGGAGAAAAGAGTTCGCGAAAGGAAATAGCTGTTCGTAAACCCAGTGATGAGCTCGCTGGGTTTTTCGTTAGGGGAGGTTTCCGGAAAAGTTTATGAGGAATGATACTATTGCGGCCATCGCTACGCCCGTAGGGGTCGGAGGAATCGGTATAGTTAGGATCAGCGGCCCGGAGGCCCTGCCCGTAGGTGACCGGGTGTTCCGCGCGCGGCGAGGCACAAAGCTGGGCGAGGCGAAGGGGTATACGGTGCACTACGGTGAAGTGGTTCACCCTGAGACCGGAGCAAGCATTGACGAAGCTCTGGCCTTAGTGATGCGGGCGCCGGCCTCCTACACGCGGGAAGACGTGGTGGAACTGCACTGTCACGGCGGGCCCCTTCCGCTGAGGTTGGTGCTTGAGGCGGTGCTGGCTGCGGGGGCACGGCTGGCCGAGCCGGGAGAGTTTACCGCCCGGGCGTTCCTCAACGGACGCATCGACCTGGCCCAGGCGGAAGCAGTGGCCGACATTATCTGTGCGCAAACGGAAGCGAGCCTGCGGCTGGCCCAGATGCAGCTTAAAGGGAGACTTTCCGAGAAGATTCGCGCTTTAAGGGAGGCCCTCGTGGCTTTGGCCGCCGAGCTCGAGGTGGGGATCGATTTTCCGGAAGACGACATCCCTGAGCTTACGCCCCCGGAACTGGCGGCACGCTTAGAGGAGGTCATCCGAGGGATAGAAAAGCTTATTGCCGGCGGGAAACAGGGGCGGATCCTGAGGGAAGGGCTGCCGACGGTAATCTTAGGGAAGCCGAACGTGGGAAAGTCCAGCCTACTGAATGCATTGGTGGGTGAGCGGCGGGCGCTTGTTACAGATGTACCGGGTACTACGCGGGACGTCATTGAAGAAGTGGTCAACATCCGCGGGATCCCGGTCAGGCTTCTCGATACGGCCGGAATTCGCGAAACTAGTGACCTGGTAGAAAGGTTGGGCGTAGAGGCAACCAAAGAGCGGCTTGGGGAGGCGGAGCTCGTACTTTTCATGCTGGACGCCGAGCGCGGCTGGGAGGGAGACGATGCCGAGATCCTGGCGCTCTGCCAGGGGCGTGCTACGCTGGTCCTGGTCAACAAACTGGATGTAGGGCGAAAACTTACGGTAAAGGAAGCCGAAGAGCTCTGTCCCGGGCGGAGGGTGATTGGCCTTTCCGTTAAAGAAGGTTGGGGAATAGAGGCGCTCGAAGAAGCCATTGCCGAAATGGTTTACGGCGGCGCAGGAACAGGGGAATACGCGAGCGTCAGCAATATTCGACATCTTAAAGCCCTGGAGGCGGCCCGAGAAAATCTGAAAGGGGCTTTAGAAGCAGCTCGCAAGGGTTTCACCCTGGATGTTATTTCTACGGCGGTGCGCGCATCTCTTAATGAGCTGGGAAAAATAACCGGTGAAGCGGTGGATGAAGAGGTTGTGGAACACATCTTCCACGACTTTTGTGTAGGAAAATGAAGGGAAGCGAGGCGGGAGGATGAGCACTGGAGGAAATTACGACGTAATAGTGGTGGGGGCCGGCCATGCCGGATGCGAGGCCGCATTGGCGGCGGCGCGGATGGGTTGTCGTACTCTCCTTGTCACTTTGAGCCTGGAGCATATAGCGCTGATGCCGTGCAATCCTTCTGTAGGCGGTCCCGCGAAGGGGCACCTGGTACGGGAGATCGACGCGTTGGGAGGGGAGATGGCCCGCAACACCGATCGCGCGTACCTGCAGCTTAGGGTGCTTAACACGAGTAAAGGACCGGCGGTGCGGGCGCTCCGGGCTGTTTGCGATAAGGAGCTCTACCGGCGGCGCATGCGTCAGACCCTCTACCGCACCGCGAACCTGGATGTAAAAGAAGCGGCGGTTGCTGAAGTCTTGGCGTCGGGAGGAAGCGTCCAGGGGGTGCGGACGCGCACCGGTGTAGTTTACTGGGCGCCGGCGGTAGTGCTCACCACCGGGGTGTATTTAAGGAGCGAGATCTTCGTGGGTGAACTCAAGTACGAGGGCGGGCCGCAGGGGCAGCCGGCCGCGCGCGAACTTACCGCTTCGCTGCTTAAGTTGGGGCTTACCACCGGGCGCTTTCGCACTACCACCCCGCCGCGCATTGCCGGTCATACGGTGGACTACAGTAAGCTTTTAGTACAGCCGGGGAGCTCCGAGCCTCTCGCATTTTCCTTCTGGGACGAGCCCAAGAAGCGGCGCCAACTTCCCTGCTGGCTTACGTACACTAACGAGCGGGCACACAGCATTATCCGGGCTAACATCAATCGGTCGCCTTTTTCTGTTGATACTTGGGAAGGCGCCGAGCCGCGGTACTGCCCTTCCATTGAGGGGAAGGTAATGAACTTCCCTCAGCGGGCGGCGCACCAGGTCTTCCTTGAGCCGGAGGGATGGAACACAGACGAGGTATACGTGATGGGACTGTTTACGAGCCTGCCGGAGGATGTGCAGCTTAAGGTACTGCGGGCCTTGCCGGGCTTGGAACAGGTGGAGATGCTGCGACCGGGGTACGGCATAGAATACGACTACCTACCCCCCACGCAGCTCAAGGCCAATCTGGAAACGAAAAGCGTACGCGGTCTCTTCTGCGCAGGACAGGTAAATGGCACCTCCGGCTACGAAGAGGCGGCAGCACAGGGCATTATGGCCGGAATCAACGCGGCTCTATATGTCAAGGGAAAAGAACCCTTCATCTTACGGCGTAACGAGGCGTATATCGGCGTCCTAATCGATGACCTGGTGACCAAGGGGCCGAAAGAGCCTTACCGCATGTTAACCTCACGGGCGGAGTATCGCCTCCTCCTGCGTTCAGACAATGCAGACCTGAGGCTCTGCGATTACGGGCATGCTTTGGGGCTTCTCCCTGATGAGCTTTACGAACGCTTCTGCGCCAAACGGGCCGAAATCAGGCGGGAAAAGGAGAGGCTTGAAGGCGAGCGCTTGGTGCCGGGCGAGGAAATAAACAGGGCCCTGGTGAGCCTGGGCAGTTCGCCGCTCGAGCACCCGGTAACGCTGGCCGAGCTTTTGAGGAGGCCGGAAATCAGCTACCGGGATGTGGCAGGCCTGGTGCCGCCCCCAGTGCCGCTTTCGCCGGAAGCGGCGGAAGAGGTAGAGGTAGAGATTAAGTACGCCGGCTACATTGCTAAGGAAGAACAGCTGGTCAGGCAAATGGAAAGGCTGGAAAGGCGGCAGCTGCCGGAAGACCTCGATTACGAAAATATCCGCGCCCTTTCCAATGAAGCTCGGGAGAAGCTGACGCGCATTCGGCCGAGGACTTTGGGACAGGCGGCGCGCATACCCGGGGTATCGCCGGCCGATATCTCCGTCCTGCTCATTTATCTTAAAGGCAGGGGGCGGGGGCAAGAATGAGTGCAGGCAACAAAGGGGCGTGGGATAGGCCGGGCCTCCGGGAGTTGCTACGGGCCGGCTTTCAGGAACTGGGAGTGGCGATAAACGATGAGGTACTGACGCTCTTTCTTCGTTATGGTAGGGAGCTTACACGCTGGAATGAGCGCTTTAATCTCACGGCCATAACGGAGCCGGAAGAAGTGATAAGAAAGCACTTCCTCGATGCGCTGACTGCCTTGCCCTGGCTTCCGCCGGGGCGGGTGCGCTTGGTTGATGTGGGAAGCGGAGCAGGCCTTCCTGGACTGGCGCTGAAGATTGCGCGGCCGGATATTGAGGTTACTCTCATTGAAAGTGTCAAGAAGAAGGCAGATTTCCTGCGGCACGCGGTGGGGCTGCTGGACCTTGCCGGGGTGGAAGTGCGCCAGGAGCGGGCTGAAGAGAGCGGACACGTGCTGGGACTCCGGGAGGCTTTTGCTGTGGCCACGGGGCGGGCCGTTGCCCCTTTACCCGTTCTGGCCGAGTTGGCGCTGCCCCTGGTGGGTGTGGGAGGGTTGTTTATTGCCTACAAAGGGGCAAGGGTGGAAGAAGAGGTGAACGGGGCCGGGGGGGCGCTGGCCCTGTTGGGCGGAAGCGTTGCGAAAGTGGTCGGGGTATCAGTTCCGGGAGTAGACGAGAAGCGGACGCTGGTTCTGGTGCGCAAGGTAGCCCCAACGCCGGCGGCCTACCCGCGGCGGGCGGGGCAACCGAACAAGAAGCCGCTTTAGGGAGATTTTTCCGGAAGGTGGAAAAAAGGTTTTTCCTGCGCGATAGGGGCGGGCGGCAGGAATTTTCTACCATCCGGCGAAATAAGGAAGAGAATGACCACAAGAGGCGGTGCCGCAGTGAAGGAGCGCTTGGCAAAGTTTTTCGGGCTGGGAGACCAGAACCGCGACGAGGTGCGGGAGATTCCGCTTTCCAGCATCAGAGCGAACCCGTTCCAGCCCCGGCGCGAGTTCGGCGAGGAAGAACTGGCAGAGCTGGCGGCAAGTATTGAAGCCTACGGGGTGCTGCAACCGGTGATCGTGCGGCCGGTGAGAGGAGGCTTCGAACTTATTGCCGGGGAAAGGCGGGTGCGGGCCTGCCGGCTGCTGGGGCGCGAGACGGTTCCGGCTTTGGTGCGGGAAATGAGCGACGAGGACGTGGCGCTTCTCGCCCTGCTGGAGAACCTGCAGCGGCAGGATCTGTCGTTTTGGGAGGAGGCGGAGGCGTACGCACGCCTCTTGGGCGAATTTGGCCTTACCCAGGAAGAGCTGGCGCGCCGGTTGGGAAAGAGCCAGTCCACGATTGCGAATAAACTTCGGCTTTTGCGCCTTCCCGACAGCATTCGTAACCATATTTCCCGGGAAATACTCACGGAGCGACACGCAAGGGCGCTTCTCAGGCTGCCTGATGCGGCCAGCCAGGAAAAGGTGGCGAAAAGAATTGTCGCCGGGAGACTAACCGTGCAGGAAACTGAGGAGCTTATTGCCAAAATCCTAGGCGAAAATCGGGAGAAGGAACACGGCCCCCGGGTCGTAAGGGTATATAAGGATATCCGCCTTTTCTTGAACAGTGTAAAGCGGGCGGCGGCGGAACTGGAGAAGGCAGGGTTGGAGGTGGCGGTAAGTTCTACGGAAACGGAAGCTGGTTGGGAGGTGCGCATTGTTATCCCCCGCGCGCAGGAAAAGGCGGGCGAAAGCAGCCCGAAAGGCACAGGGAAACGGCGCCGGGTTGGGGAAAAGCAGCACGAACAAGCGGAGGTCAAGTCCGCGGCGGAGGGCGCCCTCAGTTCGTCTTCGCCTGCCTGATTTGCGCCTGATTTGTTTTTGCCAAAGGAGAGGGTGGTATTTTGGCTTTAGAGCTAGGAGCGGGAGAGGTATTCGCTGCAGCGCGGCGCATTGAACCGTACATACGGCGTACTCCTCTCGAACGATGTTTTGCGCTGGAGGACGAGGTGGGATGCGGGCCTATCTATTTTAAGCTGGAAAACCAGCAGCGAACGAGGTCCTTTAAAATCCGGGGAGCACTCAACCGGGTCCTCTCCCTTAGCGAAGAAGAACGGCGGCGCGGCATTGTTACGGCTTCTTCGGGTAACCACGGACAGGGCGTGGCAGTGGCCGCTTCGCTGGCCGGGGTGAAGGCTACGGTGGTGGTGCCAGAGGTTACGCCTGCCGTTAAGATCCGAGAGGCCCGGCGCTGGGGAGCTGAGGTAGTGAAGGCGGGAGCCGATTTTGATGCGGCCGAGAAGAAGGCCTGGGAACTGGTGCGGGAGCTGGGCGGGACGTTTGTCCATCCCTGCATCGATCCTGGGGTTATGGCGGGCCAGGGAACGGTAGGGCTGGAAATCGTGGAGGAACTTCCCGTTGTGGCGACGGTGATTGTACCGGTAGGAGGCGGCGGCCTCGCCGGCGGTATCGGGATGCTTATCAAGGCCGTGTGCCCCAAGGTCAAGATAGTTGGGGTGCAGGCGGCTTCTTCCCCGGCCCTTTATGAATCGTTCCGGGCCGGGCGCATCGTATACTGCCCGGTAGGCGAAACGCTGGCGGAGGGCCTGGCCGGGAACGCGTATGAGGAGACTTTTCCCTTAATCCGCCGGGTGGTAGACGAGATGGTAGTCGTCTCGGAGGAAGAGATTGCCCGGGCCATGGCCTGGCTGGCGCTTAAGGCCGGCCAGGTGGTGGAGGGGGCGGGGGCCGTGGGCGTGGCTGCGCTCCTTTGCGGGAAGCTTTCTCTTGAAAAAGGACCTTCTGTATTTATTTTAAGTGGCGGCAACGTGGACGCCGCAACACTCAGGCGGATTGTGGTTCAGGAAGGGGCGGCTGTTTCGGCCGGGTAAGGTAAAGTCCGGAAAGGATGGCCGCAGGCCATCCTGGTTTTAAATTAGCGAAAAAGTATAAAAAGAGGCGGGAAACGTGAAAATGAAGAATTTCAGGCGGGCCGCGCTGTTAATTGTCCTGGTGCTGGCCGTATTTTTGCTTCCTGTGCGCTTTACCGAAGGGAAAGAACGAGGGGAATTTGCTCGAGGGCCGGCTGCCGGAGGGCTCGGCTCGCAGGGAGAGGGAAAGGGCATGGTAAAGGAAGAGGAGGCCGCTCTTTCTGCCGGGTTGGAGAGGCACTGGGCGTGGGGGGCGACAAAGTCCCTGGTTGAAGCCGGAATAGGCGGTGAGGAACTGAAGGCTGCCCTTCAGCTCCCAGGGGAGCTTGACCGGCCGGTGACTCCGCTGGAGTGGAATGCTTATGTAGCCCGGGCGGTGGGGGAAGAGCCGGGGTGCGGGAAGACGGGCGATACACGGTACTGGCTTTATGTCTATACAGCGGATGAGGGGAACGGTGTCCGTTCGCTGGTAACGCGAGGTTACGCGGCGGCAGGGCTGGCGAAGGTAGGTGATATGTACGGTTTTATCCCAGGCACGGGAAGGCCGCTCCTCTACCTTAAGCGCTTCAAAGACTGGCAGACGCTGGATGAGAGATACACCGGCCCGTGTGAGGAATTGGTGGCGGCCGGGATTCTCGCCGGGTATCCGGACGGAACTCTGCGGCCCGGGGCGCCGCTTACGCGGGGTGAGGCGGCGGCGCTCTTGAAGAGTTGGCTCGAATACCGGGAAAAAGTGCAGAGCGAGGAGCGGGGGCGGCTGTAGGCCGTCCCTTTCAACGCTTCTGAAGCAAGGCGGCGAGGAGGATAAGGAGACCTCCCAGGAGCTGGTGGGGAGGCAGCGACTCGCCGAGGATGAGGCAAGCCAGGAAGGCGGTAAAGAGGGGCTCGAGGGTGGCGATGATGGCGGTGCGGGCCGGGCCGATGCGGCTTACGGCGGTGAGGAGGCTGACCAGGGCGAATACTGTAGGTACGAGGGCTAAGAAGGCGAGGAGAAGATAGACTTGCAGCGAAGGGTCGGGTAGGAAAAACTCACCGGTGGCCAGGGCCAGGAAGAGGAAGGAGAGGGCGGCTGTTCCTGTAGTCCAGGCACTTACGGTGTAAACGGGGATTTCGTCCAGGAACCGGCTGCTGAAGATAACGAAGGCGGCATTTGTGAGGGCGGCCAGGAGGGCATAAACGGCGCCGGAGAAGGTAAAGGCGCCGGTGGGCGCGCCGGTGATGATGAGAAGGCCTGTTGAAGTGAGAAGGAGCCCGGCGAGGCGTGCTGCGGTAAGGCGTTCCTTAAGAAAGATGACGTCGGCGGCGGTGACGAAGGCGGGATAAAGATAAAAGAGGAGGATGGCCAGGCCGGCCGGCAGGAGGGCAAAGGCATAGAAGAGGAAAAGGACGGTAAACGTCTGGATAAGGCCGGCAGCGATGAGGGGAAAGGGACGTACGTTAGATTGGAAGAGGCGGATACGATTGAGGAACACAAAGATAAGGGCGGCCAGAAGAAAACGCCAGAGCAGAACGGCGATGGGGGTAAGGCCGTAGGTATAGAGCAATTTGGCGGCCAACCCCTCGGTGCTGTAAAGCAGGGCCGAAAGGAGGGCAAAGAGAAAACCGGTGGCTTCCCCGGTTGCGCGGGAAGAGGAAAGGTGGCTTGGCTCCATGTATGGGCCTCCTTACGTCAGAACGTGTAGTTAAGAGTTGGAAAAAGGTAGAAGAATGCGGGCAGTTGGCAGGCGAATCAAGAAGGGGGTGGAAGACGGTCTTCCTCCCCCTTCTTGAATTTACGCTTAAGAAGCCATGCTTCGGTTTCGCCTGTCTTTGAGCTCTAAGGGTAGATGAGCCGGGGTGCGCCTGCGGCCTGCGCGAGGACCGGCCAGGTGAGAGGTGGCGTGGGGCACACTGCCAGGGAGCGCATTTCGGCGGCGAGGCCGGAGGCAGTGCGGTCTTGCTTGTAGCCGAGGGCCCGGCCGACGCCGAGGAGTGTCTGCCAGCCGGGGGGTACTGCCGGAGGAAGGGCCGGCTTGAGCACCCCGAGGCGGCCGTCGGTAGAGGTTAGGGTCCCGGAATTGGCGGCGAACTCCGGTAGGGGCAGAACGAGGTGTGCCAGGTCGGTGGTAGCCGTGCGGCGGTCGCTGGCCACTACCAGGAGGGGCACGGCGGAAAGGGCCGGAGCTAGGTCGGCCACTTGAGATGCCGGATCTTCGCCCCAGACGAAGAGGGCGCCGATTTTACCGGCCTTCAGCGCGGAGATTAGCTCTCTGCCCGTAAGGCCACTCTCCTCCGGTAGCTTACGGCCCCAGGCGGCGGCGAGGCGGGCGCGAGTTGCAGCGTCGCCCACGTCCTTTCCTCCGGGAAGGAGGTAGGGCGAGGCGCCGACCGCCAAGAGTCCCTGGCTGTTGGCGTAGGGACGGAGGGCGACTAGACCCTGGCGCGGGCGCCCGAGCCTGCCGGTAACCAGAGCTAGGTCGGCGGCCAAAGCTAGAGCTCCGGGGATGGCTCCGTCTACCAAAAGGAGCGGGTTCTTGGCCTTGAGGTAGTTTTGAAGGAGCGCCTTGGCCGAACTTAAACTTACACCGGCGGCTGCGGCGAGTTCTTCAGTAGCAAAGCGGCCTAAAGCGGCCTTAAGCTCTTCGCTGCCGGCCAGGGGCCCGAAGGGGAGGGCGGCCGGCTCATGGTCGTGGAGGTAGAGGCTGAGGAGAAGCTCGAGCAGGGCGCGTGGACGGGAGGCGGTATGGGCGCCGGGGAGTTCGGTGCTGAAGCTGCCGCTTTCTTCTTCAACCAGGGTGATATGGGCGCCGCGGCGGTGGGCCCGGTGAAGGAGGACGGGAACCACAGGATAGTCAGCTTGGAGATTACGGGCGACGGCAAGGATGAAATCGGCGTGGGGAAGTTCGGCTAAGGTGTTGGGGGATGTGGGGGTGCCGAGGGTGAGGAAGAGCTCGTCCGGCCCGTTTTCCTTCAGGGTGGTGATGGTATTGGTTCCGAGAGCCGCCCGGGCCACCTTAGCGGCCAAATAAGCTTCCTCGTTGGTGATGGTGGGTGCGAGGAGGAAGGCGCTCGGCCCGCGGGCCTGGGCGGCGACGGCGGCACGGGTGAGGTAGGCCCAAGCTTCCTCCCAGGAGGTTGGTTCACCGTAAAGGAGCGGCTGAGTGAGGGGAGCGGGCGGGCGCTTGAGGAGCGCGAAGCGGCCGCGGGCGCAGAGGTTACCGTCGGCCGGAGGGCTGGCGGGAATAGGCGTGGTGCGCACCAGGAGGTCGCCGCGCGTCTCTAGATTCAGCTGGCAGCCGAGGCTGCAGAGGGTGCAGGTGCTGGGCGTTGCGGTCAGCTGCCAGGGGCCTTGTTTGGGGAGCGGTGCTTTTTCGGTGAGGGCACCGGTCGGGCAGGCGGCGGCGCACTGCCCACAGGCGTCGCAACCGCTTTCTTCAAGCGGCAGGTCGAAAGCGGGTTTGATCACCACGTCGAAACCGCGGTGAACAAAACCGAGGGCGCCGAGGCCGCGCACTTCGTCGCAGACGCGTACGCACTGGGCGCAGAGAATGCACTTGTTGGGGTCGCGCGTCAGGAACGGATGTGCCTGAACCTCGTAGGCGTGGGTTTCGCCGGCGAAACGGTCCGGATTGGCGCCGTATTCTTCGGCATAGCGCCTCAGCTGGCATTCAAAGTAATCCTGGCAGCCGCAGGCGAGGCAACGCTCGGCTTCTGCACGGGCTGCCTCCGGCGTAAGAGGCGTTTCGATCTCGCGAAAATCTCGAACGCGTACTTCAGGAGGCAGGACCTCGACGGGTACGCGCGCCTTCTTTTCGTGCTGGGCGAAGTCTTTGGGTGTAAGATCCGTGCGCTCTACCGTAAAGGGCTCCCGGTAAGGCGTAAGGCGGCCGGCAAGATAGGAATCGATGACGGCGGCGGCCTTCTTACCTCCCGCCACGGCCTGAATGGCGATGTCGGGGCCGGTTACGGCGTCGCCGGCGGCAAAAACTCCGGGAAGATTGGTCTGGCAGGTGTCGGGGTCTATGCTGATGGTTCCGCGCCTTGTGGTGGCGAGTTCAGAGAGACCGGTGAGATCTACCTTTTGGCCGATGGCCGCAATTACCGTATCCACCGGTAGATCGAATTCGGAGCCCGGGACGGGCTCGGGACGCTGGCGGCCGGAAGAATCGGGTTCACCCAAGCGCATCTTTTGGCAGCGGAGGGCGGTGACGTGGCCGTCGTCGCCGAGAACGGCAACGGGGGCGGCGAGATAGAGGAAGCGAACGCCTTCTTCCTCGGCCTCGCGAATCTCATTTTCTCTGGCTGGCATCTCCGCGCGGGAGCGCCGGTAAACCACCGTCACTTCGCTGGCGCCCAGGCGGAGGGCCGTGCGCGCGGCGTCCATAGCGGTGTTTCCGCCGCCGACCACCGCTACCCGGCCGAGCGGCACTTTTTGGCCCTGGGTGACGGCGCGAAGGAACTCTGTTCCGCCCATAACCTCCGGCAGGTCTTCGCCGGGGATGTTGAGAGGGGTGCTCTTTTGTGCGCCCAGAGCCAGGAGAACAGCGTGGTAGCCCTGGTTAAAAAGGCCGGTTAGAGTAAAGTCGCGCCCTAAGGCCTGCTGCGTGCGCAGCTCAACGCCCAGCCTGAGGATGGAATTGATCTCGGCATCGAGGACGGCTTTGGGCAGGCGGTACTGGGGGATGCCGTAACGGAGCATCCCGCCCGGCTCGGGCATGGCCTCGAAAATGGTCACCGCGTGGCCGGCCAGGGCGAGGAAATAGGCGGCAGAAAGCCCCGCCGGGCCGGAACCGACCACGGCCACGCGCTTGCCGGTGCTGGGGGCCGGTTGGGGTTGATAGGGGTGGGTGGCGGCCAGGTCGAAGTCGCCCACGAAGCGTTTCAGGGCGGCGAGGGCAATGGGCTCGTCCACAAACTTCCCGCGGCGGCAGGCGTCTTCACACGGGTGGGGACAGATGCGGCCAATGGAGGCCGGCAGAGGCAGCACTTCTTTTATGAGACGTACGGCCTCCTGGTAGCGCCCGTTGGCTATAAGGGCCACGTAGCCCTGGCAGTCGGTATGGGCCGGGCACTCCTGTACGCACGGCGGGCGGCAGTCGCCGCGGTGGTCCGAAAGGAGAAGCTCGAGGGCCAGGCGGCGTGCCGAATCGATCCTGGGCGAGCGGGTGCGTATGATCATGCCGTCTGCAGCCTCGGTGGCGCAGGCCCGCACGAGCTTAGGCATGCCTTCTACTTCTACCACGCAGAGGCCGCAGGAGCCGAAGGGTTCAAGGTATTCGGCCCAGCAGAGGGTGGGGATGTGAATGCCGTGCGCCTGGGCCGCCTGAAGGATGGTCTGGCCGCGGGGCACGGTTAGTTCACGGCCGTCGATGTTGACGTTTATCGTGTAGCCCATGGTTTCTCCCCCCTAGTCGATCTGGATGGCGTGGAAGCGGCAGGCCTCGTAGCAGCTGCGGCAGCGGATGCACTTTTCCGGGTCGATGGCATGAGGCCGCCGGCGCTCTCCTGTTATGGCTCCGACCGGACAGACGCGGACGCAAAGACCGCAGCCGGTGCAGACATCGGGATTGATGCGGAAAGAGATGAGGGCCTGGCAGTGGTGGGCCGGGCACTTCTTGTCGCGAATATGGGCTTCATACTCCTCACGGAAGTAGCGGAGGGTGGTGAGTACGGGATTGGGAGCGGTCTGTCCTAGGCCGCAAAGGGCCGTCTCTTTGACGCGGTTGGCGAGTTCCTCCAGGGTAGAGAGGTCCTCTTCCCGCCCATGGCCGCTGGTGATGCGCTCAAGGATTTCCAGCATACGCTTAGTGCCCATGCGGCAGGCGATGCACTTGCCGCAGGACTCCTTTTGCACGAAGTCGAGGAAGAAGCGGGCCATGTCCACCATACAGGTGTCTTCGTCCATGACCACCATACCGCCGGAGCCCATGATGGCGCCGGTGGCGGTTATAGACTCGTAATCCACCGGGGTGTCGAGGAGGCTCTCCGGGATACAACCCCCTGAAGGGCCGCCGAGCTGGACGGCCTTAAATTTCTTGCCGCCGCGGATACCACCGCCGATGTCGAAGATGACCTCGCGCAGAGGAATTCCCATGGGAACTTCCACCAGGCCGCCGCGGGCGATCTTACCGGCCAGGGCAAAGACTTTGGTGCCCTTGCTCTTTTGCGTGCCCAGGGCGGCAAAGGCGGCACCGCCATTTAAGATGATCCAGGGCACGTTGGCAAAGGTTTCTACATTATTGATGCAGGTGGGTTTCTGCCAGAGGCCGGAGTTGGCCGGGAAAGGAGGCTTGAGGCGCGGCATGCCGCGGCGCCCTTCAATAGAGGCCAGGAGGGCAGTTTCTTCGCCGCAGACGAAGGCACCGGCGCCCTGTTTGATTTCCAGGTCAAAGGAAAAGGTAGAGCCGAGGATATTTTCGCCCAGGTAACCGGCAGAGCGGGCCTGGTCGAGGGCGATCGAAAGGCGCTTTACCGCCAGCGGGTACTCGGCCCGGACGTAGATGTACCCGGTGCTGGCGCCAATGGCGTAGGCGGCAATTAGCATCCCTTCGATGACGGAGTGCGGATCACCTTCCAGGACGCTCCGGTCCATAAAGGCCCCCGGGTCTCCCTCATCGGCGTTGCAGACGAGGTACTTGGGCTGGCCGGTTGCCTGGCGGGTGAACTTCCACTTGAGACCGGTGGGGAAACCTGCTCCGCCGCGGCCCCTGAGGCCCGAGGAGAGAACTTCTTGTATGACGGCTTCCGGGGTCATCTCGGTGAGAGCGCGCTTTAAAGCAGTATATCCGCCCCGGGCTTCGTATTCGGATAAGGATTCGGGGTCAATGTGCCCACAGTTGCGAAGGGCGATGCGGCGCTGTTTGCCGAGGAAGGCAGCGGTAGAAGGGCTTGTATGGCCGCCGCCCGCTACCAACCATTCGGGGATAGGGTTGCCGCCCAGGGCATGCTCTCTGAGGATAGTGATGGCCCGTTCGGGTGTGACGTGGCCGTACGTATAGACTTCTTCGCCGGGACGGAGGACATCCATAAGGGGTTCTTCATAACAGAGGCCAAGGCAACCCGTCTTTTTCAGTTGGACGGGAAGAGCCTCGCGCTCGATGACGGTCTTAAGTTCTTCATATACCTTGAGCCCGCCGGCGGCGGCACCGCAGCTGCCGAGGCCGACGCGCAGGATAACAGGTTGAGCCTGCTCGGGCATTTTTGTCACCTCCCAGTGTTGTTGGCCGGTGGGGCGGCAGGGGCTTGGGCGGCCGGCTGGCCGCGAAGGTCGCGGATGATGCGGCGGGCTTTTTCAGGAGTGAGCTTCCCATAAGCTTCGCCGTTTATCATCATTACCGGCGCCAGGCTGCAGCAGCCCAGACAGGCCACTGTCTGCAGGGTGAACTCGCCGTCGGGGGTCGTTTCCCCTTCTTTGATCCCCAGCTCTTCGGATAGAGCCTGGAAGATGGTGTTGCCGCCGTTGACGTGGCAGGCCGTACCCTGGCAGACCATAATGACCCGCTTGCCGACCGGTTGAAGGCGAAACTGGGTGTAAAAGGTGGCTACTCCGTAAACGTGGGCGGGGCGGAGGCGGGTCCTGGCTGCAATGTAGCGCAGGGCGGCGGGAGGTAGGTAGCCATAAACCTCCTGGGTTTCCTGGAGGATGGCGATTAAGGCACCGGGATTGTGGCCGTGGCGCGCCAGGATAGCGTCCAGCTCGGGGAAAGAAGCAGCTTCCGGCGCCTTAGCAGTGGTTTGGGTCACAGCGTTCACTCCTCTCCCTTAAATCGTAGGAATAGTATGGGAGGTGCGGCGGTCGGAGGGATGAGTAGGGGCAGTAATAAACGGGAAGAGAACTGCGTCGCTCGTTTTAACGGATTCATTATAGCAGAAGTGAACGGGTTTCGGCTAGATATGATTGTCAGAAAAACAACAAATAGGCGGCATGGTAAAAAGTTGAGGAGAGCCGCGGAGCAGAAAAAAGGAGGGGGTTTTGTTGAACACGGCAGGAAGATGTAGACGGGCGTGGAATTAATAGGAGACGAGAATTTGAGGTGAGCTGTATGGGCAGAGTGATTGCCGTCGCCAACCAAAAGGGCGGCGTGGGAAAGACCACCACGGCCGTGAACTTAGGAGCTGCCTTGGCCCAGGCCGGGAAAAGGGTGCTGCTCGTGGACATCGACCCCCAAGGAAATGCTACGAGCGGCCTGGGGATTGATAAGAGGCAGGTGGGCGCGTGTATCTACGAGGTCTTGCTTGGTACTAAGGCGATAAGAGAGGTACGCCTTCCCACCGCGGTTCGCGGGCTCGAGCTGGTACCGGCTTCTGTGCAGCTTGCCGGAGCGGAAATTGAGCTCGTAGGAATGGAGGCGCGGGAAAAGCGGCTGCGGCTCGCGCTCGCCGGGGAACGCGAGCGCTACGACTACGTATTCATCGACTGCCCGCCATCGTTAGGCCTGCTTACGTTGAACGCGCTGGTGGCCGCTGATTCCGTCCTGGTGCCGATTCAGTGCGAGTACTACGCGCTGGAAGGTG
Organism: Bacillota bacterium; assembly: GCA_030153805.1. Lineage (GTDB taxonomy): Bacteria > Bacillota > DTU030 > DUMP01 > DUMP01 > DUMP01. The sequence goes on from JASKLG010000005.1 coordinate 29,267, forward strand.
TGGGGCAGCTTATGAGCACGGTTCAACTGGTCCAGCGGTCTCTGAACCCCGGTTTAGAGGTGGAAGGGATCGTTCTCACCATGTTTGATGCCCGTACAAACCTGTCGATTCAGGTGGTGGATGAGGTTAAGAAGTATTTTCGGGATAAAGTGTACCGGAGTATCGTGCCGCGAAACGTGCGCCTTTCGGAAGCGCCCAGCCACGGGAAGCCGATAATGATGTACGATGCCCGGTCGCGCGGAGCCGAGGTTTATCAGGAGCTGGCCAAGGAAGTGATGGAACGTGCCGCAGAAAAAGAACGAAAAGCACGGGTTAGGTAGAGGGCTGGCGGCGTTGCTCCCGGCCGTCGAAGCGAGGGCTGACGAGCCCGTACGTGAACTCCCGTTGGCGGAGATCCGGCCGAACAGCTTTCAGCCGCGCAAAACCTTTGATGATGAAAAACTCGCGGAACTGGCCGCTTCGATAAAGGTCCACGGTGTGCTGCAGCCGGTAGTGGTGCGTGCGGTAATCGGGGGCTTCGAGCTTGTGGCCGGGGAGCGGCGCTTTCGCGCGGCCCAAATGGCCGGACTTACGAAAATACCGGCCGTGGTGCGCGAGCTCAGCGATGCCGAGATGGTGGAACTGGCCCTTATTGAAAACCTGCAGCGGGAGGATCTTAATCCGCTGGAAGAGGCTGCAGCATTTCAGCGCTTACTCGAAGAGTTTGGGCTGACCCAGGAAGAATTGGCCCGGCACCTGGGAAAGAGCCGTTCACATATAGCCAACACCATCCGGTTGCTGAACCTGCCGGCAAGTATCCAAGAAAATGTTTCACGTGGAACAATTACCATGGGCCACGCCCGTGCCCTGTTGGCCCTGGACGATCCGGAATTACAGAACCAAGTTGCCCGCCAAATCGTGGAAAAAGGCCTTTCGGTAAGGGAGACGGAAAATCTCGTACGCTCTCTCCTGAGTCGCAAGAGACAAGCATCGCGGAAAAAGCGTGCCCCACTGGATCCATGGTTGGCAGAAGTAGAAACCAACCTCAAACATGCTCTCGCTACTCAGGTACGCATCAAGCCCGGCCGCCGCGGCGGCAAGATCGAAATCGAGTACTATTCCACAGAAGACCTTGAACGCCTGACCGGCCTCTTGTTAAACGAAGCGGAGATGGGAATTACAGCGGGCAGGTGAAGGGAAACGGATAAAGGAGCGAATATGCTTACATGAACCCCAGCCTATTTACAGATCTTGTGACTACCAACATTGCCTCCCTCGTCTTCGTTCTCCTGGCTCTTTCAGGCATTCTGTTCCTTCTGGTGGTATTGCTTTGGCTGCGCCTCGGTGCCTTAACCCGGCGCTACAACGCTTTTATGACCGGCAGCGATGCCGCTTCGCTGGAAGGCCTCCTGGAGGAAACGCTGACGCGGGCGCGAGAGCAAAGCGAAGCACTGCGCGATCTCCGCTTCGCCCTGCGCCAGCTGGAAACCTCCCAAAAGCGCACAATACAACGAATAGGCATTGTGCGTTTCAATGCCTTCCCCGATACCGGCAGCGATCTGAGTTTTGCCGTCGCCCTCTTGGACGGGCACGGGGACGGTGTCGTAATAAGCAGCCTCTACGGGCGGGAGGAATCCCGTGTTTACGCCAAACCCGTCCGAGGCGGCCGTTCCACCTATCACCTCACGCCGGAAGAGGAAAAGGCCATTTCAGAAGCACTGGCCCGGTAAGGTCGGTGCTTTTTCTTTGCTCTACGCTCCAGCAGGAATTTCCAGGCGGGCGCAGAATGATTGATTGAAGAGGAACCTTGTCCCATGAGCAAAACGTGGAGGTCTGAAATAGTGTCCCTGCATATGCTCTGCAGACTGCGGCGCTCGCGCGGCGCGGGCGCCGCCGCCCGGGCCTTTACTCTCCTTTTGGTGCCTCATTCCGGAAAAGAAGCACGGCGCTGGCGCATTCCGGTTTTCCTGCTTCGCCTATCTGCCGCCCTCGGAATCACAGCTCTAGTTGGACTTGCCTGGGTAGGATGGGACTACCTGCGCCTGCGCTCTGCCGCCCGGGAGTTGCAGTCCCTGCGCACGGTCAATGAGGAACAGGCCCGGCAAATCGACGATTTGGCCAGGCGTGCCGCTGAGGTAGAGGAGCGCCTGAACGAACTGAACGAACTAGATGCTCAGGTACGCGAAATGCTGGATTTGCCCCCGGCATCAGATCCCACCTCAGGCTCTCCCCGAGTAAGCGCATCGCGCGGCGGGCCGGCGCGAACCGTGTCGGCGGCGGCCGTTCGGGATTCCTTTGCCAACTCAGACGCCGCCCTGGAGTTTATGCGCACCCGCCTGGAGGACTTAAAGGAAAAGGTAGCTGAGCACCAGCGCCGGCTTGCCCACATACCGTCTTCCTGGCCGGTGAACGGCAGAATAGTATCCAACTTCGGTCTCCGGCGCTCACCCTTCGGCAAAGGAACTGAGTACCACGAAGGGGTGGACATTGACGCCCCTTACGGTGCCCCTGTGCGCGCCACAGGTGACGGGCGGGTGATCTTTGCCGGGTGGAAAAGCGGATACGGAGAGCTTGTCATCATCGACCACGGTTACGGATACCAAACGGCCTACGGGCATAATTCCAAGATCAAGGTACGGGTAGGCCAGGCGGTGAAGCGGGGCGACGTTATTGCTTATGTGGGAAGCACCGGGCGCAGCACCGGCCCGCACCTCCACTACGAAGTTATCTACCAGGGGAAGAAAAAGAATCCCCGGGACTACCTGCCCTAAGACCGGCGCCCGGCTCCGCCTAACGGTGATTATAGCTGCCCGTGCCGTTCACTGAAGGAGGTTACGAGACATGTTTGCTGCAAAGAAGAAAGATGAGATCAACTACGATCAGGTGGATACCATACTGGGTCGCGGCACAGAGTTCAAAGGAACCATATCCTCGCGGGGAACCCTGCGCATCGAAGGCCGCGTAGAAGGGGAGATTTCCGCCCAAGGCGACGTGATCATCAGCGAGAGCGGCCGCGTAACGGCCGACATCCGCGCCCGCCATGTAACGGTGGCCGGGGAAGTGGAAGGCGAGCTGGACTTGGAAGGGCGGCTGGAGATTACCTCCACCGGCAAAGTCAAGGGCAAAATTCGCGTAGCCAACTTAGTCGTGAGCGACGGCGGCTTCTTCTTGGGGACCTGCGAGATGGGTTCCAGGGACAATAAGCAGGGCCCGGAAACAGGGGCAACGGGCGAAGAAAACCTTTCTTCTAAAAAGCTTTGATCCGGAAGATGATAACCGCAAGCCTAAACTATTCAGATTGCCGGAACCGGTGCGGAGCACCTTCAGCTCTCGGACAAGCTTAACGCAGAAATACATAGAGACGTCCGTGCGCGCCCAAACTTAAGAACGACAGGTACCTTAAGGCAGGTGGGCATATGTTCAAAGACCGCCATGCGGCCGGAGTACAACTGGCCGAGGCCCTTAAAGGGAAAGTAGGCCCGAATCCACTCATTCTGGCCATCCCGCGCGGGGGCGTCCAGGTGGCCTACACGGTGTGGGAACGGCTGGGCGGCGATCTGGATATCACCCAGCCGCGCAAGATCGGAAGTCCTTTTAATCCGGAACTGGCCGTCGGCGCCGTCGCTCCGGACGGCACCCGGCTCATTGACGACCGCCTCGTGGATCGCCTCGGCATCTCAAGCGAGTATTTAGAACGGGAAGCCGAGAGGGAGAGATTAGAGGCCCAGCGCCGCCTCCGCCTCTATCGCGGAGATCGCCCTTTTCCCTGCCCGGCCGGACGGCAAGTCGTTCTGGTGGACGACGGCGTCGCCACCGGAACTACTGCCCTCCTCGCCCTACGCCTCCTCAAGCAACAAGGCCCGGAACGGCTCATTCTAGCCGTCCCGGTGGCGCCTCCGGAGACCGTAGAGAGGCTCGTGCGCGAGGCAGACGAGGTGGTCTGCCTTCTTCGGCCGGAATACTTTCAGGCGGTCGGAGAATTCTACCTGGATTTTTCTCCGGTAGAAGATAGAGAAGTAATTAACCTTCTTAAAGCCGCGTGGCGGCAAAATATTCAAGGAAAAGTTTAGTTACCAGCCGGGGAATTCCTCTTGACACCTGTAATGCTGGCGGAGTAAGATAAATCACAAAAGAATAATTGCCTCATCTCAGTCCCTGAAAGCGCACCGCTGAGGTGAGGTAGAGGCGCGGTCGGTCAAGAGTAACCACCCTGAGCAGGGCAGCGATGGGGGGTGGCGAAAGGGGCCACCGCCGAAGCCGGGCATCCGCCCCGGGTGCCTGAGCTGGGCCGGCAGTTAAGAGCTGTCGGACTGTCACTTGCGGCTTCCCCGGGCTGCAAGTGATGAGCTATCTCACGCTTGGGGAAGGGATGGGCTACGAGCCATTGGGCCAGGCCTGTCTGCCTGGCCCTTTCTACGCCTTTCAGCAGGGTGACCGCCCATTCCGTACGGCACGGCATGGAGAAAGGAACATAGGCAAAGAGGGGGAGGAAACTTGCGCGTCGAAGAGCACCCCATCCTGGGGCCGCTACCTAAGACCGAAACTGTTTGGATTGAGGTGGACGGCAAGAAAATTCCTGCCCGGGCGGGAGAACCCATTGCCGCCGCCCTCCTGGCCGCCGGTATTCGCGTATTCCGCACCACGCACCGCCGCGGCGAGCCGCGCGGGCCCTTCTGTGCTGTCGGCCGCTGCACCGATTGCGTCATGACCGTGGACGGAGTACCAAATGTTCGTACCTGCGTTACCCCCGTCCGGGAAGGGATGAAGATCGAAACGCAAAGGGGGCTGGGCCGGTGGCCGGAGCTGAAGTAACAGAAGTTGCCGTAGTCGGAGGCGGTCCGGCAGGCCTCTCCGCCGCCCTTGCGGCACGTCAGGCCGGAGCAAAGGTAATAGTGGTAGATGAAAACGCCGCGCCCGGCGGGCAGCTGCGCAAACAAATCCACAAGTTCTTTGGTTCCAAGGAGCACCACGCCGGACGGCGAGGCTTCCGTATTGCCGAAGAACTGGTCGCCGCCTGCCGGGAGCAGGGGGTGGAACTCTGGACGGACACCCTCGCTTACGGCATCTTTGACCACACGTTGGGGATTGTCCGTGGGGGTACGGCATCCACCCTCGCCGCCCGCTCCATCGTCCTCGCCACCGGTGCCAGCGAAAATGCTTTGGCCTTTCCCGGCTGCACGCTGCCGGGGGTCATGGGCGCAGGTGCGGCTCAAACCTTCATTAACCTGCACCGGGTCCTGCCTGGGCGGCGGGCCCTTATAGTAGGCGCCGGCAACGTAGGTCTAATTATCACCTACCAGCTCCTCCAGGCGGGCGCGGAGGTGCTCGGCGTGGTGGAGGCGGCACCTCGCATCGGCGGCTATGCCGTGCATGCGGCAAAAATCCGCCGCGCCGGCGTTCCCATCTATACCCGGCATACGGTGCTGAACGCCGCCGGGCACGGTGAACTGGAGGAGGTTACCATTGCCGCCCTGGACGAAAACGGCTGGCCCATAGCCGGCAGCGAACGGACGTTCGCCATAGACCTCCTCTGCTTGGCCGTGGGGCTTACCCCTCTTACCGAGCTTGCCTGGCAGGCGGGCTGCCTCTTCGAGTATTGCGGCCCTTTGGGCGGGCATGTGCCGCTGCACAGTGAGGATATGGAGACGACCGTTCCCGGGCTCTTCGTTGCCGGCGATATGGCCGGGGTGGAGGAGGCTTCCACAGCCCTGGAGGAGGGTCGCCTGGCCGGTCTCGCGGCCGCCGCCTATGCGGGGTACCGTAGCCCGAACCTGGAAGAAGAAAAGGCGGCCGCGCGCGAGCGCCTTCAGGCCCTGCGCAGCGGCCCCTTCGGAGAAGGGCGCTATCTTGCGCACGAGGAGATCGTAAGGAGGTGGCTCAAATGGAGGGACGCCCGGTAGCCGTTATCGAGTGCCCGGAGGAGATCCCCTGTAATCCGTGTGAAACGGCCTGCCCGCAGGGGGCCATTCAAATAGGCAATCCCATTACACGCCGCCCGAGATTGGATGCGGCCAGGTGCACGGGGTGCGGGCTGTGCGTAGCCGCCTGCCCCGGTCTGGCCATCTTTCTGGTGAAGGAAGAGGCCGACACGGCTGAAGTCACCTTCCCCTACGAGTTCCTGCCCCTTCCGCAGGTGGGCGACGTGGTTACCGCCGTCGGCCGCGAGGGACAGCCGCTCGGTGCCGCCCGTGTGGTGGCCGTGCGGCAGGTGCGTACCTCGGACGGAACCTGGCTGGTCACCCTCGCCGTTCCTCGGGCGCTATCTTCTGAAGTGCGTGGGATGAGGAGGCTGTAGCGATGAATGACGACGATGTGATCATCTGCCGCTGCGAAGAAATCACCAAGGGCGAGATTCGGCGGGCCATCCAGGCAGGCGCCACCACCTTCAAGGCCATCAAGAAGTTCACCCGCGCCGGTATGGGCCTCTGCCAGGGGCGCACCTGCCGCCGGCTCATCCTCCAAATCCTGGCCCAGGAAACGGGACAGACACCGGGACAGCTTTTGCCGGGTTCCTACCGCCCGCCCACCCGGCCGGTCCCACTCGCCGCTTTGAAGGGGGAAAAACCATGAAGGCGCCCGATGTGGTGGTTGTCGGCGGCGGCGTTATCGGCACGGCGGTCACCTACTACCTGGCTAAACAAGGTGCGGATGTTCTTCTTTTGGAACGGAGCGAACTCGGCGGCGAGACATCCTCCGCCTGCGACGGGTTCGTCATCCTGCAGTCGAAAAGCCCGGGCGTACATCTGGCCCTGGCCCTGGCTTCCGCCGAGCTCTACCGCAACCTTGCCGCCGAGCTCGACTGGGACATTGAGTACAAAAACTGCGGCGGTCTCATTGTAATTGAACGCGAAGAAGAAATGCCGGCCATGCGCACCTTTATGAGCAAACAGCAGGCCATCGGACTGGATGTACGCCTGCTCTCCGGCGAAGAGGTGCGCCGCCTGGAACCTGCCTTGGCTCCCTATATCGCGGGGGCCACCTACAGCCCGCAGGACAGCCAGGTGAACCCTCTTCAGGTAGTGTTGGGCTTTGCCCAGGCGGCGGCCCGCCTGGGAGCTCGGGTGTGCCAGGGGATGCCGCTCCAGACTCTGCGGCGCACCGGCGCGCGGGTCGGTGCGGTGGTAGCAGGAGGAGAAGAGATTCCGGCCGGGGCGGTGGTTTTGTGCACGGGCGTCTTCACGCCAGAAATTCTCGCTCCGCTCGGGGTCGACCTGCCGATCCGGCCCCGGCGCGGGCAACTGGTGGTGACCGAACCGGCTCCACCCATGGTCCGGCACATCTTTCTCTGCGCCCGATACATCGCCGCCAAATACCACCCGGAGCTTCTCGCGGCGGCAGAAGATGAAGCGCTGCGCCTCGGGGTGGGACTCGCGCTCGAGCAGACAGAGAGCGGAGGGTTCCTCATCGGCAGCACGCGCGAGTTCGTCGGCTGGGACAAAAGGACCACGCCCGGCGGCATCAGGGAAATTGTCCGCCACGCCACCCGCATCCTGCCGGCCCTCGCTCAGCTCAACGCCATCCGTACCTTTGCCGGGCTCAGGCCCTACACCCCCGACGGCCTACCATTCCTGGGGCCGGTACCGGGGTGGGAAAACCTCTACCTTGCCGCCGGTCATGAAGGCGACGGCATAGCTCTAGCTCCCATCACCGGCCGCCTGATGGCGGAGCTAATTCTCACCGGCCATACGTCTTTTCCGCTGGAGGACTTTGCCGTAGAGCGTTTTTCCTGCGGCAAAGAGCAGGGAGGCCGGCTCAAGGTTACGCCCTAAACGACCGGCTTTCCTTGTAACACGGCGCAGAGGGGATTGGATTTCATAAAATAATATCGAAATTTCAAAAGGAGGTCGTTGGCCCGTGTGGAGCGTGCTCATCCCGGTATCGGCGCTTTTCCTCATCATTTTGGCCCCGCTTCCGAAAATCGGGGGTGAGGTGCGTCTCGGGCTCCTTACCGCCGCCATCCTGGCCTTTCTTTTGGGCGGCGTTGGGCCGGGCACCGCACTTCTGGCCGCCGTCGACGGCATCGACCGTATCGCCTGGGTGATTGGCCTTTCCATCTTTGGCAGCATCTACGCGCAATCCCAGGTGAGCTTAGGAACCATGGATACGGTCCTCAACATCTTCCGGGCCCTCTTCGGGCACAGTCCCAAGGGGCTGGTGGCAGCGGTGCTCTTAACCCTGGTTTTGGCCGGTTCGCTCCTCGGCGACGCCATCGCTTCGGTTACGGTAATCGGGGTGCTGGTAGTACTTTCTCTGGCCGAGCTCGGTCTGACTCCGGAAGAGACGGGCGTGATCATTCTTCTTGGCGGCATCTTGGGTTCAATCATGCCGCCTATAACTCAGGCCTTTTTCCTCGCTTCCAGCCTGGTCGGGACCCCCGTCGATCCGGTGGTGAACCTCGGCTACCTTACTGTGGGCGTCGGGGTAATTGTAGCCCTTTTCACCGTGTCGCGTTACGTTCGGATAAAGGAACTTCCAACCGAACTCATCCCGGAGCGCACGGCAGGCCAAATTCTGGCCCGGGAATGGCCGCGCCTTTTGCCCCTCATCGTGCTGGCCGGCATTGTGGTGCTGCGCTCCGGCTTTAAAGTAGAACTACTCAAGGTGCTCGATCCCTTACTTCCCTTTGCCCAAACCCCCATCTTAAAGGCCTTGACCAACCGTATCATCCAGGCCATCATCGTAGCTACTGTGGTGGCCTTTGCCTTTCGCCGGGTGCGGCGCGAAACCGGTGAGATCCTGCGCAAAGGCCTGGCCGCAGTGTCCAAGACCGTTCAGATCCAGCTCTGCGCAGGCGTTATGATCGGTGCCTTTTACGCCTCCGGCATGATCGACCGGGTGGTTGAGTTTACCAAGGGACTCGCCCCGGCGGCGGTAAAGCTGGGCGGGGCAGGGGCCATGCTCCTTATGGGCATGCTGACCGGCTCGCAGACCACCTCTCAAAACACCCTGATGCCTTTTCTCGGGCCCATCCTAACCCAGAATTTAGGAGTGGCGCCGGTGAAAGCAGCCCTCGGTGCGGCGCATCTGGCCATGGCCGGGCAGTCCATGCCGCCGGTCTGCCTCACCACCTTTGTGGTGGCCGGCATCGTAGGGGGCATCCTGGCCAAGAAAGTGGATCCGGTGCGCGTCATGCTCATGGCCCTACCCGTCACCATTTACTTTACCCTAGTGGGCCTGGCGGCCTGGTTCCAGGTGTTCTAGTGGGCGGCCTGCAAAAGGACGGTATTGGCCGAGCCTGTCTTTAAAAGGAGGGGCGTAGATGGCGCTAATTCCAGGCGGCTACACTACTTACGGTCAAGTTCTGGGGATCATCATGCTCGATACCCGCTTTCCACGCCTTCCGGGCGACATCGGTCACGCCGCTACTTTCCCCTTTCCCGTGCGCTATCAGGTGGTTAAGGGTGCTTCGCCCGTACGCGTCGTACAGGAAGCCGACCCGGCCCTTCTCGCTCCTTTTATCGACGCCGCCCGAGAGCTGGAGGCGGCCGGAGTGCGTGCCATCACCACCAGCTGCGGCTTTCTGGCCCTGTGGCAGAAGGAGCTGGCGGCCGCCGTTAAGGTTCCCTTCTTCGCTTCCAGCCTGCTCCAGGTACCCCTCGCCTGGCACCTTACCGGCGGGCGGCCCGTGGGCATCATCACTGCCCATGCGCCCAGCCTTACGCCGGGACACCTCGCCGCCGTGGGAGCGGCCGACGTGCCGCACGTCATCTACGGGCTGGAGAACGCTCCGGAGTTCAGCCGCACTTTCCTGGTCGGCGAGCCGACGCTAAACCCGAAGGCGGTGTACGAAGAAGTACGCTCGGTAAGCCGGCGACTCGTCCGCGATCACCCAGAGATCGGCTCCATAGTCCTGGAATGCACCAATTTGCCTCCTTTTTCGTCTGCAGTAAGGGAGGAGACTGCTCTTCCGGTTTTCGACATCGTGAGCCTCTGCCACCTGGTGGTGCGCGCCGCCTCCTATCCCGCTCTTCTTACATCCCTCTCCGCCTTTTTCCCGGCCGGATAAAGCGACTGCCCCCTGGATAAGCTACAGGCAAAAACCCCGGGAGGTGGCGTAATGTCCGCAAGAATCGCCGTTGAAAACGGGCTGGATTACGTCAAGGAATACCTGGCCAGGCAAGGTTACGATGTGGTGGACTTGAAGGGCGGCCCGGGAAACGCTCAAGCCGTAGTCGTTAGCGGGACCGACGAATCCTTTCTCGGGATGGCCGACCGCACCACCAACGTCCCGGTCATCTCCGCCCAGGGGCGGACGCCGCAAGAGATCCTTACCGACATCAAAGAACGGCTGCAAAAAACGCGCTGAGGCAGGGTTTCACCTGCCTCTTTTCTTACGTCGGTTTGCCGGAATATGACGCCACGAAGAGGAGGAATGGCGCTGCCTACGCCGAAAGGAAAAAGAAAGGCACGTAAAGGGGGAAAGATTCATGCTGATCGGTGTGCCCCGAGAAAGGGTACCGGGGGAACTTAGGGTTGCCCTGGTTCCGGGCGGTGTGGCCGCGCTCACGCGCCAGGGCCACCGCGTACTTTTGGAAGCAGGTGCCGGTGCCGGAAGCGGTTGGAGCGACGCCGCCTACCGGGAGGCGGGGGCGGAAATAATAGAAGGACTGGAGCAGATTTACGGCCGGGCTGAGGTAATCGTTAAAGTCAAGGAACCGGTGAAAGAGGAGCTCAACCTCCTGCGCGAAGGACAGGTTCTTCTTGCCTTTCTCATGTTCAGCAAAAATCGCCCGCTCCTCGAGGAGCTGGTTAAGAGGCGTGTGATCGGTATCGGCTGGGAGAAAGTACAGGGCTCGGGCGGGGTGCGACCGGTGCTGGCGGCCATGAGCGAGATTTCCGGCGTTGCCGCCGTGCTTTTCGCGGCCGACCTGTTGAGGAGCGACCGGGGTGGGCCGGGCATCATCCTCGGCGGTATAAGCGGCCTCGTGCCGCCGAAAGTTGTAATCCTCGGCCCCGGGCAGGTAGGCAAGGCGGCTGCCCGCACTGCGGCCGGCCTGGGAGCCCACACAATTCTGGTTGGCTACAGCCTGGAGCAGGTGCGCGCCGCCCGTAGCGAGCTGCCGCCGGGAGTCTGTACTATAGTGGCCCAGGGGGATGCCCTTGCCCACTGCCTGGACGGCTGCCAGGTACTGATCAACACCGTAACTTTGCGCCCGGGGGAAAGGGACGAGCACCTGGTTCCCCGCTCCTACCTTAAACTCTTGGCGCCGGGCGCGGTAGTCATCGACGTGGCCGTGGATAAAGGAGGCGCGGTTGAAACCAGCCGGCCCACCACTTGGGACGACCCTATTTACGTAGAAGAAGGCGTCCGCCACGTAGCCATCCCAAACCTTCCGGCGCGTTTCCCGCACACGGCCACCACCGCGCTGGCGACGGCAGTCCTGCCCTATCTAAAAACCATCGCTGCGGCTGGCTGGCGGGCGGCGCTCCGGGCCGACGCGGGACTGAGGGCCGGTCTCGTCTGCGTGGACGGGCGGCTGACCGATGAACAGGCGGCCCGTCTTTACGGCCTCTCCTATCACCCGGCCGAGGACGAGGTCTGACATGACCGCCTTTTTCGCCGGCCTCCTCCTTCTCGCCGCCGCCGGATTTCTTCTTAGAGGCGGCCGCCGGCGGCTGGACGTCCTGCGCCGCCGTGCTCCGCAGGGTGCCGCCCGCATCACTCAGCGCCGGCGCCTTAGAAGGGGGCTCGGGGGTCGATGACCGCCTTGATCACCTTTTGCGCCTCCACGTCGGCCAGGGCCTGGTTCGCCTCGGCCAGGCTGTAGCGGCGGGTGATGAAGCGCTCCCAGCGGATGCGGCCGTTATGCTTGGAAAGGACCTTCAGGGCGCGGTAGAAGTGACTGAAGTCGATGCCCCAGGTACCGCGCACGTCTACATGCTTCTTGTTGATGTCCCAGTGAGGGTTCAGAGTTACCTCACCGTGGTCGGTATACTGCCCGACCACCACATAGGTACCGCAGTCGCGCACCATGGCCAGGCCTTCTTTTACGGCGGCCGGCACCCCCGTCGCTTCGATGACGATGTCCGCGCCCCGGCCGCCGGTGAGGGCCTTTACTCGCTGGATGCGCTCGTCTACGGGAACTTCCTCGATGTTGATTACCTCATCCACGCCAAGGCTGCGGGCAAATTCCAGCCGGAGCGCCGGTGCTCCCACCAGGATCACCTGCCAGGCTCCGGCCAAGACGCTCAAAAGAGCTGCATTTAACCCTACCGGGCCGCTCCCCTGCACTACCACGCTGGCGGCGAGCCCCACGCCGCCACGCTCTACCGCGTGGAAGGCGGTGGGAAGGCCGCATCCTCCGCCAATAATGGCTTCAGGCGGCACGTCCGCCGGTATCTTTACAATGCGCACGCCCGGTTTAAGATAAATTTTCTCGCTCCACCCGCCCAAAAGACCGTCCCGGGCCGAATAGGTAATACCGTATACGCGCCGGCTCGGGCAACGGGTGGATGCTTTGGCCACCTCGCAGTACCAGCAGCTGTGGCACGTACCGTGGACGTCGAGAAAGGTTACCACGTCGCCCGGCTTAAGGATTTCCCCGTCCGCATCCCGGACCTCTCCGCCCGTCGCTTCCACTTCACCCACGTTAATGTGGCCCGGGATGATGGGGTAGGGAACCTCCGCCAGCCGACCGTGCCAGAGGTGGACATCGGTGCCGCATACCTCGGAAAAGAGAGTTCGGAGGATTACTGCGCCGGGTTCTAACACCGGTTCAGGGAACTCCACAACCCGCACCGGCTGCTCCGGCGCTTCCATAACCGCCGCTTTGACCATGAGCGCACTCCTTTCCTTACCGATCAATATCTGACACCCGGGAGGGCACCTGCCAGTCTATTCGTCTTCAGGCCCGGCCTTTCCTGCCGGGTGCCGAAAGAGAAGGAAAAGGCGGGAAAGACGCTCTAGTAAAACGGCCGGGAATCTGGTATAATAAGAACCGCTTAAGGGGAGTAGCTTGGGGAAACCCGGGTTAGGTCAACAGCACTGGACGCACGTCCTGGCCTACCCTCTGACGCGCGGCAGAAAGCGAGACCTTAAACGCAAGTTTAAGGCCTCGCTTTTGTCTTTTCCACTCAGCAAAAAGGAGGAAGGTAAGTGCAGGCGTGGCATACTATGTCACTTTCCGCCGTCGGCCAAAAGCTTAATACCGACCTTAAGAAAGGGCTTACGCCCGCTGAGGCTGCAGCCCGCCTGGCCAGGTACGGTCCCAATGAAATCGTCGGCCGGGAGGGAGAGCCTCTCTGGCGGAAATTCCTGGCCCAGTTTCAAGACTTTTTGGTGATCATCCTTTTGGCGGCGGGAGCCTTATCTTTCGCCATCGGCGAGCGTACCGATGCCGCCCTCATCTTGCTCATAGTCGTTCTCAATGCAGTCTTGGGGGTTATCCAGGAGGGGCGGGCGGAACGGGCCCTTCAGGCCTTAAAACAGATGGCCGCCCCCCAGGCACGCGTGATACGCGGGGGGCGGGTCGAGGAGATCCCGGCCAGGGAGATCGTCCCCGGCGACGTGGTGCTTCTTGAGGCCGGCAGTGTCGTTCCCTGTGACCTGCGCCTTACCCACACGGCCAGCCTGAAGGTGGAAGAAGCCGCCCTTACCGGGGAGTCGGTCCCCGTGGAG